>DATFEW010000360.1:0-3992 GCA_035250805.1 Pyrinomonadaceae bacterium | reverse complement strand
GATTCCTGCCGGAACAAGATCAGCCACCGGACAAGTTCTTCAGAAAGATTTTGTCTGGACATTTACGACACCTCCTCCAAAGGTGGAAACGATGATCCCGAACGGGCAGATCGTCAAGCGTAATGCGTTGATGTACATTCGATTCGATCAGGAGATAAACCCGGACGCAGTACTCAAAACCGTTTCGGTGACTGGGGGAGGCAAAAAGCTTGCGATAAGACTTGCAACACAGGAAGAGATCGACAAGGATCCCAGCATAGCCTACAACGCGAAACAGGCGCATCCGGGACGATGGCTCGCCTTTCGCGTCGTCAATACCGACGGTTCGATCGAAAATGCATTACCGCCCGCTTCATACATATCAGTAACAGTCGAAAGCGGGACCCCGTCAGCCGAAGGGCCGCTGACAACTCAGAAGCCGCAGAGTTTTGGATTCAACACGTACAGCCCGTTCAAATACAACAAAGCATACTGCGGGTGGGAGAACAACAAAAACTGTTCGCCTTTCGAAGCATGGTACTTGGAGTTTAATAACCCGATCGACGCTTCTAAATTCACGAAGGAAATGGTGAAGATCGAGCCAGCCGTCGACGGGTTGAAAATATATCCTTCGGGCAATCATCTTTACTTTGAGGGTTACAAAAAAGGCCGAACGACGTACACGATCGCTGTCGACGGCGGACTTTTGGACGTTTTTGGTCAAACCCTCGGCAGACCCGCCACCGCATCGATCAAGGTCGGGGCGGCAGAGCAGAATTTCTACGCGCAAGGCGGCTCGATGTCGGTACTTGACCCGACTTCCAAGCCGACCTTCTCGATCTATTCGACAAACCATAGCTCGGCACGGGTTCGAATGTATCGCGTCGCGCCCCAAGACTGGCACCAGTTCACACAGTATTACCGACGGCTGCATTACGACGACAACCAGCGTCCGGCGATCCCCGGAACGCTTGTTTCAAACGAGGTGATATCGATCAAGAACACCTCCGATGAAATGGTCGAAACTCGTGTGGACCTTGAGAAGGCCTTAAATGGCGGATTTGGGAATGTCATACTCGATATCGAACCCACCGTTCGGAGGGACAAGTACGATCGTTCGCGGATCTTCGCGTGGGTTCAGTCAACGCAGATCGGGCTCGATGCTTTCGTGGACAATCAGGAGCTTGTCGGGTTTGCTACCGAACTAATCTCTGGGAAGCCTTTGAGCGGGGTTGAGCTTTCGATCTACCCGAATGGCTCGACCGCTATAAGCGAGAACACACTGACAGAAGAAAAGGGCTGGCTCGATACCATTCGGGAGTGGGTCGGCGGAAGTGGACCGAATGCAGGCGATATTGAATTCTTCAATGAGGATGGCTCGGCGGCGGAAACGGAAGCGGTTGAGGCGGTGCCGACAAATCAAACCGGTGTGAATGGAATTCTGCGTTTGGGGCTAGCCGATGATATTTCGAAAAAAGGAATGAACCTCCTGATCGCGAAACGCGGCAAGGACACGGCCTTTCTTCCCGAAAACACAGAGTACTACTGGCAGGACACGGGCAATTGGTACAAGAAGGGATACTCCGACTCGCTCCGTTGGTTCGTTTTCGACGACCGCAAGATGTACAAGCCGAAGGAGGAAGTTTCCGTCAAGGGTTACATCCGCAAACTGACCGGCGGCAAGCTTGGCGATGTCGAAGGCCTTGGCGATGCGGCGAGCGGGTTGACTTGGTCAGTAAAAGATCCGCGTAACAACGAGATCGCTAAGGGGACAGGAAATCTTAACGCGTTTGGTGCGTTCAATTTCAAATTCAAGCTGCCTGACAATGCGAATCTGGGTTACGCGCGCATCGATCTTTCGACCAACAGCGGCCTTTCCGGGCGCTCTTTTTCCCATCAATTCCAGGTACAGGAATTTCGACGACCTGAGTTTGAAGTCTCAGCCAAGGTTGAAAGCGAAGCACCGCATTTCGTCGGCGGAACAGCGAATCTTTCCGTCGAGGCGAAATATTACGCGGGCGGGGGGTTGGCCAATGCAGAAACAAACTGGACCGTTACCGCGACGCCGACGAATTACACACCTCCAAACCGGGACGATTTCACATTCGGTACGTGGGTTCCTTGGTGGAGATTCTACGATCATGGCCGTCCCCATGTGGGTAGCACGACGCAAACGTTCAAGGGCGTCACCGATGCCTCAGGCAAACACCTCCTAAAGATCGATTTCGATTCCGTGAAGCCGCCTCGTCCGTATGCGATCTCGGCTTCGGGCTCAGTGCAGGATGTAAACCGTCAAACGTGGGCCGGGCAAACCTCGCTGCTTGTGCATCCGGCATCGCTCTACGTCGGTATCAGAACACCTCGGACTTTTGTTCAGAAAAACGAAAAGATCGAAGTCGAATCCATCGTTACCGATATCGACGGCAAGCTGATCGCCGGGCGCGACGCCGAGATAAAAGCTGTCCTTAAAGATTGGCAGTTCAATAAAGGTGAATGGAAGGAAGTCACTATCGACGAGCAGGTTTGCACGGTGAAGTCGGCCGAGTCGCCGCAGAAATGCAGCTTCGTTGCAAAGAATGGCGGGCGATACATCATCACGGCGACCGTGATGGACGACCGGGAGCGCTTCAACGAAAGTGAGATCACCGTCTGGGTCCCGGGTGGAAAACAGCCGCCAAAGCGGAACGTCGAGCAGGAAGAGGTTCAGGTAATCCCCAGCAAGAAGGATTTCGCACCGGGTGATGTTGCAGAACTCCTTGTGATCTCTCCGTTCACGCCGGCTGAGGGAGTGTTGACGCTACGTCGCGACGGCATTGTCAAAACCGAGCGGTTTTCGATGAAGGATTCGTCGATCACGTTAAAAATTCCACTGGAAGAAAAGTATTTGCCCAACATCTACACTCAGGTCGATCTTGTAGGAACAGCGGCACGGCAAAACGATAAAGGCGAGGTTGATCCGAAACTGTCGAACCGGCCGGCGTATGCGAGCGGGACCATCAATCTCGCGATCTCAACCGCATCGCGAAAGCTGGACGTCTCAGCAGACCCGAAAGAGAAAACACTCGCACCCGGCGGCGAGACGAAAGTAGATATCCAGGTCAAGGATCATAACGGAGAACCGGTTGCGAACAGCGAAGTAGCAGTCGTCGTCGTCGATGAAGCGGTGCTTGCCCTGTCTCGATACAACATCGCTGACCCAATGGCTGTTTTCTATACGGCACGAAGCACCGGCACGACCGACCATCATCTTCGAAAGGATGTACTGTTGGGTAATCCGGATGATGTGAAACGGCCGCCGCCGCCGCCCTCTACCGCCGACGGAGCTGGTATCGGATTGGCAAGCGAGAGCGTTCGGACGCGAAACATTTCCGCTCTGCCGACGATGGCGAGAGCAGGTGCCAAGCAAGAATTCGCCGTAGATGCCGCTAAGGCGTTGGACCGCGACGAGCAGCATCAGGCTGAAACACCGATCAATCTTCGCGAGAATTTCAATGCATTGGCAGTTTTCTCGCCTTCGGTCAGGACGGATTCCAACGGTAGGGCCACGGTCGATGTAAAGCTGCCGGATAACCTAACTCGATATCGTGTGACAGCGGTCTCCGTCGATACCGGAAAGCGATTCGGAAAGTCGGAATCAAACATCACCGCCAAGCAACCGTTGATGGTACGTCCGAGCGCGCCTAGATTTATGAACTTCGGCGATAAGGTCGATCTGCCGGTTGTGGTGCAGAATCAAACCGACAAAGACATGGCGGTCGATGTCGCCATTCGCGCGACTAATGCAGAACTCAAGGGTGACGTGAGCGTGAACGGCCCATCGAAGGGCAATGGTGCCGCTAGTCCGGGAAACATCTCGACCCTTGGCAAGCGTGTACTTGTGAAAGCAAATAGCCGTGAGGAAGTCCGTTTTCCTGTTTCGGCGATGACGGCCGGCACTGCAAGATTTCAGATCGCCGTCAATTCCGGTTCGCATTCAGATGCAGCCGAGATCTCGCTGCCCGTGTGGACGCCGG
>DATFEW010000338.1:0-10583 GCA_035250805.1 Pyrinomonadaceae bacterium | reverse complement strand
GCTTCAGGCTTTGCTCAAGGCCATAAAAGAGGGACGATGCCCCCGTCCCGCTTTCCCACGCAAGCGCGTTCGATTTGAACGGCTGGTCACGGTCGGCGAAGTCCCATGGCGTTTCGACGCTGATCCATCCGACAAATGAAGGTTCGATGCGATCGCGCGCTCGATCCGAGACATAAAGAATGCCACAGCCTTCGGGGGCGCAGAGCCACTTGTGGCTCGCACAGGAAGCGAAGTCGACATGTTGAGCCGGAAGGTCATAGCTTGTTGCTCCCAGACCCTGAATAATATCCACGCCGAACAATGCGTCGAACGCACGTGCGGCCCGGCCGATCCGTTCGAGGTCTGCTCGAAAGCCGGACGCGAACTGAACAGAGCTAATGCTTACAAGCTTTGTATTTGAATCTATCAGCGCGATGAATTCATCCAGATCGATCCGTCCATCGCGTTCCGGGCAAAGACGAAGCTCAACGTCGTACCGGTCCCGGACCATCCGCCACGGATAGAAATTTGCCGGAAACTCACCTTCGAAGCTGACCATGTTATCGCCTTTGGACCATTCAAGTCCGTTTGCGATCGAAGCAAAGCCATCGGACGTGTTTCGCATGAAGGCGATCTGTTCAGGTTCGACATTCAGCATTCCGGCCAATAACGCTCTCGCCCGGTTCTTTGTGGCGATCCAGTCCGTGTAATGCTCGCTGCCGTGATTGGCTACGTCGTTAAGCTGCGACACGACCGCATCGACAGCCGATCTCGGAATCGGCGAAACCGCGGCACTGTTGAGGTAGGTGTATCGCTCAAGAGCTGCAAACTGTGAACGTATCTCTTCATTCATATTGAAATTCAGCAGGTGTATTAACCACAGATAAACACAGATAGGAGATCGGTCCCTCAAATCTGTGTGTATCTGTGTTCATCTGTGGTTAAAACTTCTTCCGTGTCTCGGTGGTTGAAGAATTGCTTTGACAATAAACGACCTGAACGGCTAATTTTAAACTGGCGCAAAGCGTCCAACGCTGTGGCGTGTGCGTTTCATCAAATCATCCCGATTATGTTCGATTTCAAGAAGAAAGGCCAAATCGAGTTCGGCTCGCCGTCCACGCATGACGATGGTGACATCGACGTTGTGAGAATGCGTCGTGAGTCGCGTCAGGGCCTTTGGGTCGAGAGTCTTCGGCTTTTCCGCGATATCTTTTTAATAATCGTCGTTTTCATCCTGATCGGCGTTTTCGCGATCCAGCCGGTCGTGGTTGAAGGCACCTCAATGGCGCCGCAACTGCAGGACGGAGAGCGGCTGCTGGTGAACAAGCTCGTTTACTACAAGATCCAAAGCGTCAGTTGGGGCCATCTCGAACGCGGCGACATTGTCGTTTTTTGGTACCCAAAGGAGCCGGACAAAAGCTATGTGAAGCGGATAATCGGACTTCCGGGCGAGGCGGTCGAGGTCCGAGATGGCCGCGTTTACATTGACGGAAAAGAGCTAAAGGAAGATTATCTCGACGTCGAGCACAACCAGAGCCTGCCTACCTGGCCGCTTAAGCGGGTCGAGGACCACCATTATTTTGTGATGGGCGATAACCGGGACAATTCGTCGGATTCGCGATACTGGGGCCTGGTTCCTGAAAAGTACATCTACGGCAAAGCTTTCTTTCGTTACTGGAAGCCGCAGAACATGGGGTTTCTTAGACACGGCGAGTACGAGCAGGGTCCGGCTGACGTGAAGGACCTCCGCGCACAATAATTGAAAACTGAAAATGGAAAGTGGAAAATATGCGACCCATTACCGGTTGCTTTTTCATTTTCCATTTTGCATTTTCCATTGCTTCGCGTCTTTGCGTTAAGATTAACTTCGTGAGCAAGGCAATTTTGGTTCTTGAAGACGGGCGCACCTTTCATGGTGCGTCTTTTGGCGCGGCGGGCGAAACATTCGGCGAAATGGTCTTTAACACATCGATGACCGGCTATCAGGAGATCCTGACGGACCCGAGTTATGCCGGTCAGATCGTCTGCATGACGTATCCGCTGATCGGCAACTACGGTGTGAACGAAACAGACGTCGAATCGCGACGGCCGTGGGTCGAGGGTTTTGTCGTACGTGAGGCAAGCCGCATTCGCTCTAACTGGCGTGCGACAAAGTCGCTCGACGAATACCTGAAAGAAAACAATATCGTCGGTATCGAGCACATCGATACGCGTGCGCTCGTCCGGCACATCCGCGACAAAGGCGCGATGCGTGCCGGGATCTCCTCGGTCGAAACGAATCCGAAGGGGTTGCTGGAAAGGGTTCTAGCGTCGCCCGATATGAGAAACCGCGAACTCGCTAGTTCCGTTACGGTCGAAGAGCGATTCGAATACAAGTCGGAAACACGAGTGGTAGGGAGTATGCCCTCCGCGGAACCGAATTACCACGTCGTAGCCTTCGACTTTGGCGTAAAAACAAACTCCCTAAGAGAATTCACCAAATTCGGCTGCAAGATAACGGTGGTGCCGGCCGAAACGTCCGCCGAGGAAGTTCTTGCTCTGGAACCTGACGGTATTTTTCTTTCGAACGGGCCGGGCGATCCAGCTTCGATGCAAGGAGTTATACAGGAGATCAGAAGACTCGCGGAATCAGAAGTTCCGATGTTCGGCATTTGTCTTGGGCATCAATTGATAGGTGAAGCCTTCGGCGCGGAAACGTACAAAATGAAATTCGGCCACCGCGGCGGCAACCAACCGATCAAGGACCTGACAACGGGTAAGATCGAGATCACCTCACACAATCACGGCTTTGCTATCGATGCAGATTCGCTGCCGGCTGAGGTAGAAATAACGCATGTCAATCTAAACGACAACACCGTCGCCGGACTGCGCCACAAAACGCTGCCTGTTTTCTCAGTCCAATACCATCCGGAATCCGCCCCGGGGCCGCACGATTCTGAATATTTGTTTGAACGGTTCGTTGATCTAATGACGCGTCCGTAGCGCCGGGAGTCCTTGCCTACGTGCGAGCTCACTGATACGTCCTACTGTCCGATGCCGTAAATGTACGGAGCAATGATCAGCGACACGATCGACATCAGCTTGATAAGGATGTTCATCGACGGGCCCGAGGTGTCTTTGAACGGATCTCCGACGGTGTCGCCAGTGACCGATGCTTTGTGGGCGTCGGAGCCCTTATAAACCATTTCACCGTTGATCTCGACGCCCTTTTCAAAGGATTTCTTGGCGTTGTCCCAGGCACCGCCGGCATTGGATTGAAAGATCCCCATTAGCACGCCCGAAACGGTAACACCGGCAAGCAAGCCACCGAGAACCTCCGGGCCGAACGTGAACCCCACGAGCACCGGGGTGATCAAAGCTATAGCTCCCGGCATCATCATTTCACGGAGGGACGCCTTGGTGGAGATTGCAACGCACTTCTCGTATTCCGGCTGCGCCTTGTATTCCATAATGCCCGGGATCTCGCGAAACTGGCGCCTGACCTCCTGCACCATATCCATCGCCGCGCGCCCGACGGCCTGAATGCACAGGGCCGAAAACACGAACGGGATCATTCCGCCGACAAACAAGCCGGCCAGAACATTTGCTTTGTAAATATTTATCGCGTCGATACCGGCAATTCCGACGAAAGCGGCGAACAGCGCCAACGCGGTGAGAGCAGCAGAGGCGATGGCGAAACCTTTGCCCGTTGCAGCGGTGGTATTGCCGACCGCATCCAGGTTGTCCGTACGTTCTCGCACTTCGGGCGGCAACTGGCTCATCTCTGCAATGCCGCCGGCGTTGTCGGCGATCGGCCCGAATGCGTCGATCGCGAGCTGCATAGCCGTCGTCGCCATCATTCCCGCGGCGGCGATCGCCACGCCGTACAACCCGGCAAAGTAATAGGACGCCACGATGCCGCCGGCAAGTGTAAGTATTGGGATGACGGTCGATTTCATTCCGACCGACAGCCCGCCGATGATGTTAGTGGCGTGTCCCGTAGCGGATTGCCGGACAATCGAAAGCACAGGCTTCTTACCCATCGCGGTGTAATACTCGGTGACAAAGCTCATGATCGCGCCGACGATGGTTCCCACAACGATCGCGGCAAAAACGCCGTTCTTATTGAATGAGGTTGTACGTAATGCGATCTGGCCCTCGGGCAGCATCCACATCACGGCAAAGTAAGCGGCGATCACAGTAAAGATCATTGCTGACCAGTTACCCAGGTTCAACGCTCTCTGAACGCTGGAGTTGTCATCTTTGATCCTGACGAAGAACGTTCCAACGATAGAGAAAACAAGACCCAGCCCGCAGATGACCATCGGCAGAAGGATCGGGGACATACCGTCAAAGGCATCGTTTACCTTGATCTCGGAACCCAACACCATCGTGGCCAGGATCGTCGCTACGTAAGAACCAAAAAGGTCGGCTCCCATACCGGCAACATCGCCGACGTTGTCTCCAACGTTATCGGCAATGGTCGCGGGATTGCGAACGTCATCTTCAGGGATTCCGGCTTCAACCTTACCGACAAGGTCAGCGCCTACGTCGGCGGCCTTTGTGTAAATACCGCCGCCCACACGTGAAAACAGTGCGATCGACTCGGCTCCCAGGGAAAAGCCGGTTAACACTTCGATCGCCGTGACCACCTGATACGCTCCCAACCCTGCAAAGATCGCGAGAAACGCAATGAACAAACCGCCCAATCCCAATACCGCCAAACCCGCGACGCCCAGGCCCATAACGGTTCCGCCTGTAAACGAAACTTTCAGTGCCTGCTTTAGGCTGGACCGCGCAGCCTGAGTGGTACGAACATTTGCTTTCGTCGCGACCTTCATCCCGATGAATCCGGCCGTAGCGGAAAAGACGGCCCCGATAATAAATGCGATCGCGATGACCGGGCTGGAATGGATGGGACGGCCGTTTACCTCGTGGATAGTTCCGGAATAGGCAAGCAACGCCGCCGTGATCACGACGAAAATGCTGAGCACTTTCCATTCCGCTTTCAAAAACGCCATTGCGCCGTCGGCGATATGGCCAGCGAGCTCCTGCATGTTCTTATCGCCGGCGTCCTGTTTGCTGATCCAGGCAGATTTACCCGCCATCACTAGCAAACCCAGGATCCCAAAAGCAGGCGCTAAATAGATCACGTAATTGTTCATGTTTCAGTTATTTCGCGCCCCGGCTGAAATTGGGGCAAAATCGAGTAAACATCAAAATTACTGATTATCAGATACTCGCAAGTATTTAACAAATATGGAGGGCAATTATCGTGGCCTGATTGAAGCCGCCGAGACTCGAAGGCGCAGGTTTTTTCGTTCTTCTCGGCGTCTCTGCGTCTCTGCGGTAGAATTTCCGTGTGCAAGCTATTAAAGTCCGCTCAAATCAGCGTGAGGAAATGATCGACATCACTGCGGAAGTTTCGAGGAAATTACCCGAGGACGGAGATGGCGTTTGCGTTCTATTCACACAGCACACGACGTGCGGGCTGACCGTTAACGAGAACGCGGACCCGGAGGTGCAGAGTGACATGCTTGGGTTTTTGCGGCGGTTGATCCCCCAGCACGAGCCGAACTTCAAACACGGTGAGCAAAACTCCGACGCGCATATAAAATCGTCGCTTGTCGGCTCGAGCGTTACGGTTCCGTTTGAGAAAGGAAAGCTGCTTCTGGGCCGCTGGCAGGGCATCTATCTGTGCGAATTCGATGGACCGCGGGAACGAAAAGTGGTGATAAAGATCATATGACCGTTGGTTATTCTGGCACTCCGCTAGCAAAGAAGCTTGGCATCAAGGATGGGATGAGCGTCGTTACAGTTGAGGCGCCGGAGAATTATCGGGACCTGGTGGATCCGCTGCCCCCAAATGTTGTGCTGGAACAGGTGGAAGAGGGCACACTCGCTACCGCTCGTGTTTCCGCCCTTGAAGCTGACATTATTCATCTCTTTACCAACACGCGTGACGGCCTTTTTAGTGGTTTGTCCGATGCCCGTAGTCTTATCAAGCAGGACGGCATGATCTGGGTTTCGTGGTACAAGAAAGCCGCAAAACTACCTACCGAAATTACCGAAGATACCGTGCGCGAAGCCGCGTTTCCCCTCGGGCTTGTGGATGTAAAGGTCTGCGCCGTGGATGACAAATGGTCTGGCCTGAAACTAGTCATCAGGCGCGAAAATCGTATATAATCATCAAGTTCCTACAACTAAAGACCGCGTTTTATTGCGAGAAGGAGTGTGCCGAAATGCCAGCCGCTGACGCAAGAATTGATGCGTACATCGAAAAGTCGGCAGAGTTCGCCCAGCCGATAATGATCCATTTGCGCAAGCTCATTCACAAGGCGTGTCCGCAAGTAACGGAAACTGTGAAGTGGAGCATGCCGAGTTTTGAATACAAAGGTATTCTCTGTGGGTTTGCCGCATTCAAACAGCACTGTACGTTCGGATTTTGGAAACAATCGCTGATGGAAACAGATGCGTTTCCGAAGAACAAGACGGCAATGGGCAGCTTTGGCAGGATCACGTCTCTCAAAGATCTCCCGTCCGACAAAGTAATGATCGGACTCATTCAACAGGCGGTCGAGCTTAACGAAAAAGGCGTGAAGGCCCCCAAGAAGCTCGCGACGACAAAGAAGGACCTCGTCATTCCTAATGAGCTCACAAAGGTGCTTTCCAAAAACAAAAAGGCAAAAACCGTATTTGACAATTTCAGCTACAGCCAAAAAAAGGAATATGTCGAATGGATATCCGGTGCCAAGACAGAGCCAACGCGGAATAAGCGACTCGCGACGACAGTAGAGTGGCTGTCGGAAGGCAAGCGTCTGAATTGGAAGTACGAGAACTGCTAGAAATCTATAATAAGGAGTAAAGAAATGATCGGAGTTAAACCTTACATTGCATTTAAAGGAAATTGCCGCGAGGCGATCGATTTTTATAAGGAAGCGATCGGGGCCGAAGAGCTGTTTTCACAGACCTTCGGCGAATCGCCGATGTCTGATATGGGCCCGGCAGACAATATCATGCATGCGACGATAAAGATCGGCGACACTCACATAATGATGTGCGACGATCCCCGTCCGGATGCCGCAACGACCGGGGGAAACATCTCGCTTGCTGTAGGTCTCGACGATACGGCCAAGGCCAGGACGGTCTTTGATAAGCTCGCGGACGGCGGCAACGTTACGATGCCGCTCGATAAGACGTTTTGGGCCGAGGCGTTCGGAATGCTAACAGATAAGTTCGGCATAAACTGGATGGTCAATTGCGACCAGCCGCAGGAAACTGATAGGTCAGCAACGGCATAGCATGCAAGGCAAAAGTAAAAAGGCGAAAGGCAAAAACAGAGCACGCTCCTTTTGCCTTTTTACTTTTTACTTTTTACTTTAACCATATGGCTGATCCAATTTTAGTAGCAAAGCGCGAAGCGGCGGAGTTTTTCCTGCTACCTCAAATGGCGAACCGGCACGGGGTGATCACTGGCGCCACGGGCACCGGTAAGACCGTTACTTTGCAACGCATCGCAGAGGAACTAAGCCGACGCGGCGTTCCGGTTTTTATGGCCGATATCAAAGGGGATCTTACCGGTGTGAGCCAACCCGGTTCGATGACCGGCAAGATCGGCGAGCGGCTAACCAGTCTGGGCTTTACGGATGTGAAATTCGAGGGCTCGCCCGTTACCCTCTGGGATGTTTTCGGGAAACAGGGCCATCCGCTTCGCGCCACTGTTTCAGAAATGGGGCCGCTCCTTCTTTCCCGAATTCTTCAGTTGAACGACACGCAGGAAGGGGTGCTCTACCTTGTATTCAAGATCGCGGATGATAATGGCTTGCTCCTGGTGGACCTTAAAGATCTGCAATCGCTTTTGAAATTTGTCGGTGAAAATGCGGGTGAGATAACCCTAAAATACGGCAATGTTTCAAAGGCAACGATTGGAGCCATTCAGCGCGGCTTGCTTCAGATCGAACAGCAGGGCGGCACGAATTTCTTCGGCGAGCCAGCCGTGAAGTTGGAGGATTTTATCCAGACAATCTCGGGCCGCGGCGTATTGAACCTGCTTGCGGCGGACGACCTGATCAATTCGCCAAAGCTTTACTCCACCTTCTTGCTTTGGCTCCTCTCGGAGCTTTTCGAGATGCTGCCGGAGGCAGGTGATCTTGATAAGCCGAAACTTGTTTTCTTTTTCGACGAGGCACATCTGCTTTTCAACGACGCGCCCGGCGCCCTGGTCGAGAAGATCGAACAGGTCGTGCGGCTTATTCGTTCGAAGGGCGTCGGTGTTTATTTCGTAACGCAGAGCCCGGCGGACATACCTGATAAAGTGTTGGCACAGCTCGGCAACCGCGTTCAGCATGCCCTGCGGGCCTATACGCCCAAGGAACAGGAAGCCGTGAAGGTCGCAGCGAAAAGCTTTCGTGAAAATCCTTCGCTCGACACGGTCAAGACGATCTCCGAGCTGGGTGTGGGCGAGGTTCTGATCTCAACCCTGGATGAAAAAGGCGTACCCACGATGGTGGACCGCGCTTTGGTGGTCCCGCCGTTGAGTCAAATAGGGCCGATCACAGATGAACAACGGACGCACTTGATCACCTCCTCAATAGTAGCCGGGCAGTATGAACAAGCCGCAGACCGCGAATCGGCATTTGAGATACTCTCAAAACGGGCGGAGGAACGAATGGCCCAGATGGCCGAAGAGAAAGCTGCCTTGGATGCCGAAAAAGAGGCCGCGACCCAGGCCAAAGCTGAACGTGCGGCTGCCCGCGCACCCGATACGCTCATTGAATCGATCACTAAGAGCGCGGCCCGTTCTGCGAGTTCGTCAATAGGGCGCCAGATCGGCAACTCTATCGTCCGCGGCGTGCTTGGCGGCATCTTTGGCGGAAAATCTAAATCAAAAAGCAGTTGGTTTTAGTTATGGCAGATAACAAACTACTGGTTCTAGTGGGAACGGCAAAAGGGCTTTTCATAATGCGCGGCAACGGCGGTAAATGGTCGCTTGAAGGGCCCCATTTTGCAGGTCGGGCGGTTTATTCCGCATTCTTCGATCGGCGCAAAGGCCGAAACGAAATGTGGGCCGGACCAACAAGCTGGCACTTTGGGGCCGACCTTTCGAAAAGCGTCGACATGGGCAAGACCTGGGACGAGCCGGAAGAGCGCCGGATCAAGATGCCGAAGAACACAAGAAAGTCTCTCGAGAATATTTGGCAGATAGCTCCGGGGGCCGATGCAGATTCGCTATACGTTGGGGTCGCTCCTGCCGCGTTGTTCGAATCACATGACCGCGGGGAAACCTGGGTGTTGAACAAAGGGCTTTGGAACCATCCGCATCGTAAAAAATGGTCGCCAGGTTTTGGCGGACTTTGCCTGCACACGATCCTGGCTGATAAGAAGAATCCGAACGATATTAAGATCGCCATCTCAACTGGCGGCGTTTATCAGACCGCGGACGGCGGCGAATCGTGGAAGGTGACGAACACCGGCGTCAAAGCATACTTCCTTCCGAACCAATATCCTGAATTCGGCCAGTGCGTACACAAGATCGCGCGTCATCCGGCAAAGAAGAACACATACTTTTTACAGAACCATCACGGTGTGTACCGTAGCCGCGACGGGGCGGTCACGTGGCAGGAATGCGAGAATGGCCTGCCGTCGAATTTTGGATTCGGATTGACGGTCAGCGATGCGGGCTCGGTTTTCATCGTCCCGCTCGATTCGGATGGAAAACGATACACGGTCGACGGAAAGCTCCGGGTTTACCGAAGCCGCGATGATGCCAATTCGTGGGAGCCACTTACAAAAGGACTTCCGCAGCGGAATGCGTATGAGGTCATCCTGCGGGATGCTGTCGCCTCGACGGGGAGCAACATCTTTTTCGGGACTAAAAATGGCAAACTTTTTGGCTCAACCGACGACGGCGATTCATGGAAACTGATCGAGGGCTCGCTCCCTGAGATCTGCTGTGTGAAGGCGTACACTCTTTAACTTTTGTCTATGCCTGCTACGGTTTATCTAGGTGGACACTTGAAGTCGTTCTCGAACGGCGAGCTCGAGACCGCGCTTGATCTCGATTTCTCGGTCCTTGACGATGTTCTAGACGCCTTGTGGAAACGACATCCGGCGTTGCGTGACAGAGTACTCGATGAACAAGGCGAGATCCGCACGCACGTGAATATCTTTGTTGGCAGCGAGAACGTAAAGCGTTTGAACGGCCTCCAGACCAAGGTCGATCCGGGCACGGAGCTGCATATCTTTAATGCGGTGAGCGGTGGGTGATGGAACCCGGTACTCCCCTCCCGCGAAAACAATGCTCATCAAAGATGAAGTTCTCGAACGCATAAGGTCCGGCGAGATCACAGTTCTCTTTCGTCGCTGGTCGGGTCCGGGAGCAAAAACAGGCGGAACGCAGATGACGCAGGGCGGCATCGTTGGTATCGACTCGGTTGAGATCGTTATCGAAGAAGATCTCACTGAAGAGGATGCCCGCGAGGCAGGGTATCCTTCTCGCGAAAAACTTCTGTCGGGCCTGAGCTATCGCGACGATCCGATCTACCGAATCCGCGTACACTTCGCCGGCGAAGACCCGCGCATTGCACTTCGCGAAAATGATGATCTGACCGAAACCGAACTCGCGA
>DATFEW010000299.1:0-3429 GCA_035250805.1 Pyrinomonadaceae bacterium | reverse complement strand
GTCCGACTCGGCTATTTCGTCGGGCCGCTGGACGTAAACGTCAGTACCACCAGCTACGAAAGCCAGGACGTCAGAGGGCACACTCGCTACCGCTCGTGTTTCCGCCTGTGTTCCCAACCGTTTCAGATTGGCCAACCGTGGAGCAATACGAGCGAAATACTCAGGTACGAAGTGCTTATCGCCTTTGGTCAACTGCTTGCATACCTGTTCAGCGGCTCGCTCGATCGATTTGTAGCCAGTGCAGCGGCAGATATTGCCGTCAACAGATGAGATCGCCATGTCAGCTGTCTTAGGATTGTCGTCAATGCAGAAGCCCGTCAGCGACATTACGAAACCTACCGTACAAAAGCCGCACTGTGTGCCGCTCTCCTCGACAATAGCCTTCTGAACTGTGGTGAGCGAACCGTCTGCGGGGTTGATCCCTTCGATCGTGACAATGTGCTTTCCCGCTGCGTTCGCCAGCGGCATCAGGCAGGAGGTCATCGTCCGGTATCTCACGTCTTCGCCGACTAGTTCGCCAACCAGCACCGTACAGGCGCCGCAGTCGCCTTCCCGACAACCGATCTTTGTTCCTTTGAGATTTTTGTAATAACGAACGAAATCGAGCACGGTCGTGCCCGGTGGGAGTTCGGTTGAGATGTCCTGATCGTTGAGGATAAATTCGATCATCGGAGAGATTCCACTATAAAAAAACGAAGAACTACAGATAACCTGTTTTGCGACTTTCCCTCGACTGCCAATAATCAAAATCGGCGTATCAGTACGACACCGCCGGTAATCAAGAGTATACCCGCAATCCGGGCGATGCTGACCTCTTTTACGGGTACGCCGAGCAGTCCAAAATGGTCGATTATCAACGTCATGACCATCTGCCCCGCCACGATAAGGCTGAATGTCATCGCAACACCGAGACGTGGAACAAGCGTAACTGCAGCGGCGACAAAGAACGCGCCGAGCAGACCGCCGATCCATGCAACTGGCGGTGCATCTTTTGCCGATGCGAGATTGGAAACCGCCTCGCCTGAAAGCAGGGCGTATGCGAACAGAGCGATCGTGCCGACGACGAACGAAATTAGGGCGGCGAGTACGGGGCTTTCGATGACCGACGCCATTTTGTTGTTCGTGGCGGCCTGTGTCGGCATCATCGCACCGGCGAGCAGAGCGATCAGGAATAGGAAGTAAGGGTTCGACATTGGATGAGGAGAACACCCCGCCAGCCAAGCGGCTCAATATTCGATCTTATCCGGCTTAGCTATCCAATTCTGAAAAACTTTCAAGCCTTCGTCACGAAGCAAGGTCGATATTGGTACCGTGCGAGCCGAAAGATCGGTCTCACATAGCTCATCGTAAATAAATGCGTCGTCGAAGCCCGCGTCGGCGGCATCCTTACGGTTGCATGCGATGAAAATGCGTTCCGGCCGTGCCCAGTAGATCGCCCCGAGGCACATCGGGCATGGTTCGCAAGACGTGTAGATCACGGTGCCGTTCAGTTGGAAAGAATTGAGCCTGCTGCATGCATTTCTGATCGCGACAACCTCGGCATGTGCCGTGGGATCATTAGTAGAAGTGACTTGATTCACCCCTTCGCCGATGATCGCGCCATTTTTCACGATCACACATCCGAACGGACCGCCAGCGTTCGATTCAACAGCTTCTTGCGCCAGTTCGATCGCCCGAAGCATGAAACGCCGATTTTCGTCGGTCGCCATTATTTTGGTTTCAGCTTGATCTCGAATAACCGTCTCCACATTTTGCCCGTCACGAACAGTCGGTCTGTAGCTTCGTCATAGGCGATCCCGTTGAGGACGTCTGCCTTAGGATTCTGTTTCTGTTCCTCTTGGACGATCGGATTCAGGTCGACCTTTCCAAGCAGCTTGCCAGTCGCCGGATCGATCCGCATGATCCAACCCGTCTGCCACACATTCGCCCATATTTCGCCTTTGACCCATTCCAACTCGTTGAGGTGCATCACCGGATTTCCCTTCTCGTCGTTTACCACAATCGTGCGTTTTAGGTCGAACGTTTCGGGATCCAGGACCCGCAACACATGAGTTCCGTCGCTCATATACAGTAATGAGCCGTCGTCGGTAAGCCCCCAGCCGTCGCCGGAGTATCGAAATTCCTTAATGGGTGCGAAGTCCGCGAGGTTGTAGAGAAAAGCTGTTCTCTCCTTCCATGTAAGCTGATAAACGCGATCGTTATGAACGGTGACGCCTTCTCCGAAGTACTCCGGGGCGAGATCGTGCTTCAGCAAGACCTTTCCAGTTTCAAGCTCGACCTTTCGCAGAGATGAGTGAAACGGGTCATCTCCTCTACCACCCGTGCCTTCGTAAATAACGCCGTTATGAAAGACTAGCCCCTGCGTGAATGCCGTCGGATCGTGCGGATACGTCTTTTGAATATCATACGAATAAACTGGCACGACCGGATTGGACGTTTTTCCATTTGACGCTGTGTTCACGCTATTTGCAGGAGCGGGTGAATTGCCGCAGCTTGCCATCAATACGATTCCAACCAGGAACAGTGTCTTCATAGACTTATTTTTTCAAAGCGTTTCTGATCGCCTCGCGCGCCGAGTAAGTGGTTAGGCGATGGATCTGAATCCCGTTCACAAAAATGGTGGGGGTTCCGCTCACTCCGTATTCTTTTCCATCCGCAATATCCTTTCTTATTTCCTCGGCGGCGGCAGTGCTGCGGAGATCGCGCTCGAATTGCTCAATGTTTAGACCGATCTGTTGAGAATATTTCTTAAGAGACCCAACGTCGAGGGCATCTTGATTACGATACATCAGTTCCGTCATCTCGAAAAACTTCCCCTGCTGATGCGCGGCATACGCTGCGAGGGCGGCATTTCTGGCATCAGAATGCATCGAAGTCAGCGGAAAATCGCGAACCACCAGCCGCACATTGTTGCCAAATTCAGCGACGACTTGTTTCAAAAGCGGGCTGAATGCCGCACACGCAGAACATTGAAAATCCACAAACGCCACGACCGTCACTTTTGCCGTCGGGACCCCGACCGACGGGTCATCATCCGCGGAGACGTTCAACACTATCGGCTGCGGCACGTCCAGCGTAAACTTAACACCGTATTGCTCGAACAAGCGCGACTGAAGCGCGTCTTCAAGGTGCATTCGCTCGTAATCCGAATAGTCCTTTAGCTTGTTGGTTATTTCGGCCGCGACGACAGCCGCAGCGTCGATGTTTCGTTTCTTGGCTTCCGCCTCGATCAATTTCGCAAAGATCGCAGCTTCAAAATCGGACCTTATCTGTGCATAGATCCCCGCTTGAAGGTTATGGAGGGCGAGCCTGAAACGGCTCTCGTACTCGCCGGCAGTTAGGTTCCGCGGGCCGATCGCGGCGATTACATCCGTAGGTTTCAGGTCGGGCGCATTTATGTCCTTGCCGGGAGCAAATTTGTATTTTGCT
>DATFEW010000293.1:0-5786 GCA_035250805.1 Pyrinomonadaceae bacterium | reverse complement strand
CTCCGAGAAATAGCCCTGTACACTGACAAGCGAATCGTGCTTGATCGTCGTTAGGACCTTTGCGCTCGCCGCAAACGCCGCGTCCAGCACCTTGATCTGGTCGGTGGTTGCGAGGTTGCCCAGAGCGTTGACACACTCTTTCAATACGATGTTCGAATTACTTACGGTATCGTAAGCTTCGTACATTCCGCCCGTATCATCGTGGCTAAAGAGGTTGATGATCCGGTAACGGCCTTTGTTAAGGGTCTGGTCAGTAGAAAGCATATTGTGGGCGGGTGACCGCGCGAATGGCGGTCCGATATGATTATTATAGCGATTTTTGCAAAGAAATAAACAACTTTGTTGTACGGCTTTTAACACACGCCCTGTATTACTGTTTTTCGGCCTTTTTGAGGGTTTTTTCTGATCTTCGCGGAGGCGATACAATGGAGAATGGCAAAAGTGCCGAAGGTGGCGAATCCTCCGCGGCTGCTATCCCGAAATGAGTCTATGGCTATAAAGAAGTTTCCAGAACCGGCATCAAGCGAGATCACACCCGAACACGTGTATCTGAACCGGCGAAATTTCATTCGGGGCGGATTGGTAGTTGGAACAGGGGTGGCGACGGGATTGACCTATCGTTTTTTCAATCCACCGCCGGTGACTGAGACGCCTGGGGCGGAAATAGCGAATGTTGAAACCAATGCGGTTGATGATTCGGCTGGAGCCCCGACCTCGTACGAAGATATTACTAACTACAACAATTTCTACGAGTTTTCGACCGACAAACGTGCCGTCGCAAAACGAGCCCAAAAACTTATTACCCGCCCGTGGGCCATCGAGGTCGGCGGGCTTGTTCAGAAACCGAGGACGTTCGATATTGAGGAGCTACTTCGGTTTCCGCAAGAGGAGCGGGTATATCGATTTCGCTGTGTTGAGGCGTGGTCGATGGTGATACCGTGGGTCGGATTTCCGTTGAAGTCTCTGCTCGATCAGGTGCAGCCACTCGGTTCGGCAAAATACGTCGCCTTTCAAACGCATTATGATCGGAAGGTGATGCAATCGGCATTCTCTGCAGGAATCGACTTTCCCTATGTCGAAGGTCTTAGACTCGACGAGGCTAACCATCCACTGACCATCCTTGCGACGGGCCTTTACGGAAAACAGATGCCAAACCAGAACGGGGCACCGGTTCGCCTGGTCGTTCCATGGAAATATGGATTCAAGAGTGTGAAGTCGATCGTGAAAATCACGCTGACCGAAACTGAACCGCCGACAACGTGGAACCTGGCGGCTCCGGCCGAATATGGATTTTATTCGAACGTAAATCCGGAAGTGGACCATCCGCGTTGGTCGCAGGCGACCGAGCGACGCATAGGCGAATTTACGATGCGACCGACGGTAATCTTCAATGGCTATGGCGAGCAGGTTGCGGGTTTGTATGAAGGAATGGATCTGTCGAAGTATTTTTAAGTTCGAATGAACGACGTTCGATTTTATAAAGCGCTAATTGCGATCAACGCGCTCATCCCGCTTGCGCTGCTGCTGATCGACGCATATCGGGGTCGCCTGGGCGCGAACCCGATCGAGTTTTTTCTTCGAACTACCGGTGTCCTGACTCTTGTTTTCCTTTTGATCACGCTGGCCGTTACTCCGCTCAGAAAGGTCTCGGGATGGAATTCGATCATCAGGTACCGACGCATGCTGGGGCTGTTCGCATTCTTTTACGGCTGCCTGCACCTGATAACCTACAGCATTTTTGATAAGAGCTTTGGCGTGGGAGCGATCGTGGGCGATGTGGCTCAGCGGCCGTTCATTGCGGTGGGAATGGCTGGCTTCCTGATGATGGTACCGCTTGCCGTGACATCAACAAATGCAATGGTCAAGCGGCTCGGCGGAAAGAACTGGGCGCGACTTCATAAGCTTACTTACGCCGCGGCGATACTCGGCGTAATCCATTTCTGGATGATCGTTAAGTCGGATATTTTTTATCCCATGCTGTTTGGTTTGGTGTTGGCCGTGCTCTTTTCGATCCGACTGTTTTGGCCAAAGAAGGCCAGAGCTCGACGGTCGGAAACTTAGACCCGGGTGGCTGTGCCGGCGAATTTGACCCTCCGATAATCTGGGCCTTTGATCTCAATCGTCTTGCACATCTCAAACAGACGAGACCTAAGACGAATGCCGATGCGATCCTCAAGTGTTTCTTCGTTGGCCTGTCGCTCATCGAGATAATTAGTCGTGAATATGGTGTGTTTCCGGTCGTTGTAACGGGTGTTGATGATATACGCCATCGTGTCGCGGACCCAGTCGGTCGGTTTCGAAGCCCCGAGTTCGTCCAGGACAAGAACATCGACGTTCAATACGGGAGAAAGAACACCCAGCTCCGATGTATGCGTGGATGAATTGTAGGAGTCCTGGATCTCCTTGAGCAGAGAACCAAATTCGTAAAACAAGCACGAGAACCCTCCGCGTTCCGTGAGTCCTTTCAGTATCGACACGGCGAGATGCGTCTTGCCCACGCCGACCGGTCCTGTCAACAATAGTCCCTGATCGACAGCGGGGAACTCCTGCGTGAATTTCATCGCAAACCGGACCGCTTGCGATTGCATGGGGTTCGAAGGCTCGTAACTATTAAAGTGGCAACTCAGATAGCGACGAGGTACGCGAACTTTATCAAACGTGTTTGCTCGACTTGCCTGCTTTTGGCACTGGCATTGACGCGCACCTTTTCCCGCAACGATCTCCATCCCGGAGCCGTGGCACTTTGGACACGCGGATGAATCATCTGCCTTAGAACGCCCAACCTTCTCCTTCATCGGATTTGGAAAGACAGAAAGGTTCGACAGTTTCGATGGGTTCTTAGACATTTTGAGGACAAAGGAAGTCGAAATTATAGCACCGGACAAGTCTATCTGCGAATGCGTTTCGGACCAGACGTTATGATATATTGAACCGCACACATCTGCATTCCCTTCTATGAGTTTTTTCAACAATTTATTGCTTCGCTTTGGCCTTGTTGATCCGAAAGTCGAGCGGGCACCGATCTCCGTATTTCTTCTCGATGACGACACCCGCCGGCATAAATGGTTTAAGAAAAGATTTGCGGGCGATGAAGTTGAGATAGCGGAAACTGTCGAACAAGCGAAGGAGCTGCTCACAGATAACGCATACGATGCGATCTTCCTAGACCACGATCTTTTGCCGCATCATTACCAATCAAACGATCATGGTGACGTCGCCCACACAGGCATGGCGGTCGCCGAGTGGCTTAACGAACATTCTGATCTTCAACGCGCGGCTACGATAATAGTACATACCCGCAACGCGGATGCGGCGATCCCGATGGTCGTAAAGCTGCGCGAATCCGGCCGCAAAGTTGAGTACTGCGCCTTTCCGATGCTCGATTTGAAGATAAAAGACTATTGGAAGAGATAAAAGGGACGCGTGGAAATGTGAACTGAAAAGTGGGCCAGAGACCTTCACTTTTCACATTTTCGCTTTTTCACTTTTGCGCTTTTAGTTCGTCCAGCTCTTTCTGTGTTTGGGCGATAAGGCCCCTCACACCGCCTTGGATCTGTTCGTCCTTTATGTTTGCAAGCGATTTGTTCAGTGCCATTAAGTACGCAGTTTTCAGAGCCTGTTCCTTCGGAGCTTTGATATCGGGTTCAACGCCAGTTCCTTCCCAATTCGTTTTAGAGATCGGGTTGATCGCGCGTCCGACGGGAATGAAAACCCCAAAGTGATCGTGCAGCCGGACCATGCCGCCGGGGTGAGCACCGCCGCCGGTCGTTTCGCCGATGATCGTCGCGCGTTTCAGGTTTTTAAGGTTGTAAGAAAATTCTTCTGCGCCGGAGAAAGTATAATTGCTCGTCAAAACATATATATCCTTGTCCGTAAATTTGACTTTTGCCAGCTTCGGATTCGTCCAAAACTCGTCCGTCCTGCCACTCTTACGCCAGTACATATTGTTCAGATGCACGGGCTTATCGCCGAAAAGGTACGATGAGATCAGCGAGATCATGTAAGGATTTCCGCCGCCGTTCTGCCGCAGATCGAAGATCAACGCTTCCGTGTTTTGGAGGAATGACATCGCCGCTGCGACAGTTTCGGCTCCGCCTTCATGGTCGTTAAAGTTGCGGAGGTCGATGTAACCGATGTTCCCGTTCAATCGTTCGACCCTTTCGAAGCCGTAGTTGATGCGTTTGTTCATCCAACGGCCTTGTTCCCTCTCGGCCTCGGTTGGTTCATTTCGCTCTCTACGCATAGGTATCGGCGTGTGTGAGTACCGTACCCTCAGGTGTTTATCTTTACTTACGCTTTGGAGGTCCGCAGTGAGCTTTTTAGCGAATTCCTGCGCGCTCGTCACGGAATCGTATTCCTTCGCGCTAACACGTGCGCGAATGTCTGTCTCCATCTTTTTGGCTGTTTCAGGAAACACGTAGCCGTCGTTAAGTTCCTTTAAAAGGGTTTCGATAACGGCAGTACGGGCCGCAGCGTCGATCGTCCTGTCGGGCGGAGTTTGTGGTTGCTGCGCTCCGACACGATGAGGAATCACCACAAACGCAGCTATAAGGATCGCGAATGGTATCAAACTTCTGTAACGCATAATAATTTCTCCTGAATTTATCGTTTTCCAAGCCCGTTCAGTATCAAGTCCGCCAGGTTCAGTGTCTTTGTCTCGATCTCCGAGCGTTCGCCGAGTTCGCGCACGCTCAAACTGTATGGAAGAAGCGAGTTTGTGGCGTCGAGTATTGCATTCGCGGTTACGACCGGATCTCTGAAAGTAAACACACCGGCTTTTTTTCCTTCTGAGAGGACTTGGGCGAAAAGCCTGGCCTCCTCTTCGAAGTATCGTCGGCGGCGTTCGAGGAGCCTCGGGCGTAGATTGGCAAGCATCTCATTGAGGCTTTGTGAATAATGTTGCACGCTATCGAACCTAAACAACACCCGTTCGACCATCATCTTTCGCAGCCGCTTATCGACGATGTCGCTCGAGGCCGCGATCGAAACGAGGCGGTTCATCAGTCGCTCGATAATACGGTCTATGTGCGAAAGCGCGATCTCCTCTTTACTCGCGAAATGAAGGTAAACACTGCCCTTGCCGATGCCGACTTCGGATGCAAGATCGTCGATCGTCATCTTCTTATAGCCGTATTTCGCGAGCAACCGGTCTGTCGCGTCGAGAATAGCATCTCGCGTGGATCTGGGTTGAACGGAATCCTTCATGTTAACTGACTGGTGACCGAAATGGTTTTTTGGTCATTATATTAGACGACGGCGAGGCGAAAAGGTTGCAAGAAAATGTTCAGAGTCCAAGCTTCCTTCTGCTCAATTCGAAGAAGAACAAACGAAAGCTTGCATTCTGAACTATTTATTAAAGTATTTTCGACCGGCGAGTTTTTTTGGCATCAAGTCATCGGACTGGTCGTCGGTTTTCTTGCCGTAGCCTATATCTTTCATCAGTTTCGTGGGTGCGTTGCGGATCTGCATCGGGACCGGAAGATTTCCGAATTTCTGGGCGTCTTCCATCGCCTTCCCGATCGCTTCCGTTGAACTTCGGTCCTTTGGGGCGTTGGCAAGATAGGCGACGCCGTGAGCAAGGTTCAGCGTGCATTCCGGCAGGCCGATCGTTTCGACCGCGCGGAAAACTGCATTCGCAACGACGAGTGCGGTCGGCTGCGCCAGGCCGACGTCTTCGGAGGCGAATATCACCATTCGCCTTGCGATAAACTTAGGGTCCTCGCCGGACTCGATCATCCGCGCAAGATAGTACATCGCGGCGTCCGGTTTGCTCGCGCGCATCGACT
>DATFEW010000292.1:0-6881 GCA_035250805.1 Pyrinomonadaceae bacterium | reverse complement strand
AGTTGTCCGCGTGATATGGGTGGACTCCATCAGGCGAACTACAACAACCCGGCAGACGGATTGAGGAACTGGTGGTTTAGCGACACAGAGCGGAATCGGTTCTCACAACCGCTGCCGGGTGAGCAGGGTAATCTGCCGCGTAACTGGTTTGTGGGCCCGAGTTACTTCGAAACCGATCTGTCGATCCTGCGGAAGTTCCGCATCACTGAACGGGTGAGTTTCGACCTCCGAGTTGACGCAAGGAACCTGACAAACACCCCAAACTTCGCGGCCCCGTCCACAGTATTGCCGGGGACATTCAACCAGTCCGGATTTGGGTCGAGCATCTTCGGCCGAATAAATGCAGACGTTGTAAACAACGCCCGTAGGATTCAGTTCGGCGGAAAGTTTATTTTCTAATCAAAAACTCAATATTCTAGACACTACCGCGGTGGGGAAACCCGCCGCGGTTTTTTTTGCGAGCCTAATTAGTGTAAAGAATTGTAAAACGGGGGATTTCGCCTTTCGTTTTGGCTATAATTCGAATGGGAATGAACCGCATTTTGATAATCGACGACGACGAGGAGCTCTGCGAGCTTGTGTCGGAATATCTTACTGCGGAAGGCTTTGAGACCGAGTGCGTTCATTCCGGAGATAAAGGGCTGGAAAGGGCCAAAACGGGAGAGCACGATCTGGCGATCCTCGACGTAATGCTGCCCAAAATGAACGGCTTCGAGGTACTCCGAAGCCTTCGTGAAGGCTCAAACCTGCCTGTGATAATGTTGACGGCCCGTGGAGAGGATTCCGAGCGGATCACGGGGCTTGAAGGCGGGGCAGACGATTATTTGCCAAAGCCGTTCAATCCGCGCGAACTCTTAGCAAGGTTGCGGGCGATACTCAGGCGGGTCGAAGGCAGGGAAGACGGATTTCCTGAAAAGATGGAGGTCGATGATATCGAGCTTTCGACCTCGGCGAGAGCGGCAAACGTGGCGGGAGAATCCATCACGCTAACATCGGTCGAGTTCGACCTTCTCGCGACTCTGCTCAAGCACGCCGGCAAGACGGTGCGGAAAGAGGATCTCAGCGAGATGGTGCTTGAACGAAAGCTGTCCCCGTACGACCGCAGCCTTGATATGCACGTAAGCAATCTTCGCAAGAAGCTGGGCATGAGGCCGGACGGCAGTGAAAGAATAAAAACCATTCGGTCCGTCGGTTACATCTATACGTTGGTATGAATCTGTTCTTCAAATTACTTCTTTGGTTCCTTGTAACGGCAACGCTGGTCTTCGGCGTGATGTACTTTATTACCTGGACCTTTCAGACACAGCCGATGTTCAGCCGGGTTCAACGTTCGTCGCGGAACCAGATGATAATTTACGGCGGGACCGCGACGCAGATAGTGAACAGTGAAGGTGAAGATGGGCTGCGAACATTTCTCAGCAGGCTCAAGGACCTTGAGCCGCCGCGCGAGGTCGATCTTGTTTCCGATGATGGGAAGGTTTGGTTTGGAACGAACGAGGAGATCGAGGACTCGCAGGAGTTGATCTCACGGACACTCGTCTCGAACGACGCGGTCGTAGATTTTTCGCCGAATGAAAAGGCGCTGGGTGCGGCGCCGGTCACGTTTCCGGATGGGAGCAAGTATGTCCTGGTCCTGCAATGGGAAACGCCTCGCGCCCCGTCTTTCTTTTTCGGGTCCTGGCTCGGCTACCTGCGGCTCGCTGGAATGCTTCTGACGGGTGTCGTTTTTTGTTCGCTCTTAGCGTTGTATCTTTCTTCTCCGATCCGAAAGATCCGCGATGCGACGCAGAAGCTGGCTGATGGCGACCTTTCAACGCGCGTCGCGGATAAGGTCGGCAACCGCCGCGACGAGCTTGCGTATCTTGCACGGGACTTCGATCTAATGGCCGAACGGATCGAGAAACTCATTACGTCGCAAAAGCGGCTAACTCGAGACATTTCGCACGAGCTTCGTTCGCCGCTCGCACGGATGAATGTCGCGCTCGAGATCGCACGAACAAAAGCAAACCCGGAAACCCAACCGGTCCTCGACCGGCTTGAGGGTGAATCGCAGCGGCTGAATGATATGATCTCGCGGCTGCTGACGCTTTCGAAGCTCGAGAGTGGTTCGCAGGATTTTGAACGGTCGACGATCGATCTGGATTTCCTCGTAAAGGAGATCGCGGAAGACGCGGATTACGAGGCGAGGGCGAACGGAAAATCGGTGAACATAGTGGCGTCAACAAAATGCCGCGTTATGGGCAACGAAACTCTGTTGCGCAGTGCCATTGAGAATGTACTCCGAAACGGCGTCCGTTATACCAAGGAGGGAACGGCCGTCACCGTTGCGCTGACCAACGGCAGCCGCGAAGCTCGAATATCGATCGTCGATCACGGCGGAGGAGTTCCCGACGAAGAGCTTGCAAAGCTGTTTCGGCCTTTCCATCGAGTTGAGGAAGCTCGGGATCGGGGCACGGGCGGCACCGGGCTCGGACTCGCCATTGCCGAGCAGGCCGTTCGTGCTCACAAAGGGTCGATCTCCGCACAGAACACCGCTGACGGTTTAAGGGTTGATATCGTGTTGACGCAGGCGGATGGGAGCAAGGGACCGCACGTCAATTAGCCCGACGAGCAGTAACGAACGACCTTATTCCGAGAATCACAAAAACAAGACATAACAGCGCCATCGAGAGCTGAGAAATAACCGGGGCAGAGAGGGTTAGTTCGGTCGCCCTTGGTACCAGTCGTGCGAGCGGCAGGATAAAACCGAGCAGGCCGACGAGCACAGCCGCGTGCATCAAATGTTTTCGAAGCGGTTCCTTCGCGTGCGCCACGTGACCCAGGACCATTAGCACGATCCCAAAAACCGCCGGGATCAACGCGGTCAAGCTCGCGCTGCCGGCCCAAAGTCCATAGCCGTATCCAACGATACCGACCAAAACCAAAAGCCTTCCTATCCAGATAGCGTATCCGGGCATGTTCATAGGACCTGTTTAACGACCGGCAGAATAATGGCCGAGCCGTTTTTTCCTCCGAAATATACGCGTTGCGTTGCCTTTCGAAAATCGGACGACGTCGCGAGTTTGTAGTTCGAAACGAACTGCTGCGGGTTCCGGGCCACAAGCGGGAACCAAGTGCTTTGGATCTGCACCATTATTCGATGACCTTTTTTGAAGGTGTGGGTCACGCCCGGCATTACAAATTCGAGTTTTGCCGGCTCGTTCGGTTTAAGCGGTTCTGGCTTCTCAAAACTGTTTCTAAATCTCGCCGGCATCGGCTCGCCGCGAAGCAGCATTTGGTAACCACCGGGTTGAAAAATAGCGGAGGCGAATTCGCTGGGCGGACTTATGCGTTCGGGTTGACCATTTGGCAGGTTTTTACCCGTCGCAGGGAATTGATAATCGTCAGGGAAAACGTCGATCAGCTTCACTACAAAATCAGAATCCGTACCCGAAGATGAAACAAAAAGCGATGGCTTGATGTCACCGACAATGGTCACGTCCTCGGCCAGAGGCTCGGTTTGATAAACCAGCACATCTGGACGCGTGCTTGCGAACCGCTGATCTTCCGTCATGAAATCCCGAGGGTAACTGAGAAAGTTCGGCTCGATCGGCCGCAGTATCTTCTGCGTATAAGGCACCGGATTCCACGGGTCGGAAATGTATTCGTCATATCCAGGTTCGGCAGCTTCCGGCTTTGTGAACGAGAGGCCGCCGTTTGCCGTGAGATACAGCTCGGCTTCTTTGGAATTCTTCGGCTGATAGGCGTCTAAGCCGTACCACTTGTGTGCGCCGGTATCGAATAGATTGACTTCCTTTATCGCCGAGATATCACCTTTGCCTTTCAGGAAGTGATTGAAAAATGCCAACTCGTTCTTTCGATACCAGTCGCCCGTCTTCGAACCAAAGTAGGCCGTTCCGAGCCAATCACCATCGCGATGGGCCCAGCCGCCGTGGTCCCACGGACCGACGACCAGGACGTTAAAGATCCCCGGATTCTGTCGTTCTATATGCTGATAAGTATTAAGGGCCCCGAAAAGGTCCTCATTGTCGTACCAGCCGCCGACCGTCATCGTCGCACATTTGATGTTCTTTAGCTTAGGCAGAATATTGCGCTGCTTCCACCAGTTGTCATAGTTGGGATGGGCCATCATGTCGTCCCAGAATTGCACACGGTGGCCTAGTGCTTTGGGGTAAGTGTCGGCAACTTCCTTCAGTCCTCCCGTTTTGACAAAGAAATCATAAACGCTTCCCCTCGCCCCGTCACCGGCCACCCAAGGTTTTATATAACTCCATGAGTTGGTGAGGCCGGGACGCTTCTGCCCCATTATTCCGAAGAAATAGAAATTCTGGGTCAGAAAGACAGCGCCGTTGTGATGTATGTCGTCACCGCGAAACCAATCACCGACCGGAGCCTGCGGAGAACATGCTTTTAGCGCAGGGTGCGAGTCGATCGAGCCAGCCGAGGTGTAAAAGCCGGGATATGAAATACCGTACATTCCGACACGGCCGTTGTTGTTCTGTACGTTTTTCAGCAGCCATTCTATCGTGTCGTATGCGTCGGTCGATTCGTCGATCTCGGACGGCTTAGTATTCGGTATTTCGGGCCGGATATGCTCGAACTCCCCTTCGGACATAAAACGTCCGCGAACGTCTTGGTTCACGAATATGAATCCTTCGCGGGCGTAGAGTTGGCTCGGGCCTAACGATCGTGGAAAACTGTCTGAACCGTACGGCCCTATCGCATACGGTGTGCGGTTCAGTAACATTGGATACGCTGTCGTTCTGTCTTTTGGCTCGTAGATGATTGTGAAAAGCTTCGCGCCGTCTCGCATAGGAATGTTGACTTCGCGCTTCTGGTAATTCGCCTTAATAAACTTCTCAAGGTCCGCGTCCGGCTGCGAAAACGAAGCCGTAATGAAGACCAGGATAAGAATGAACGTGTGGAAAAAAGTCCTGCTAGACATAATTTCTATCGTCTTCCGGCCAGTGTGCGCTGGATAGGAAGGATGATCGCGGATCCATTACTTCCGCCGTAATAGATTCGCTGTATAGCCTTTCGAAAATCCGAAGCCGTTGCAAGTTTATAGTTCGGAACGAACTGCTGCGGGTTCCGCGCGACCAGCGGAAACCATGTGCTCTGGATCTGCACCATTATTCGATGGCCTTTCTTGAAAGTGTGAGTCACGCCGGGCATCACAAACGCAACCTTCGTCGGCTCGTTAGGTCTGAGCGGCTCCGGCTTCTCGAAGCCGTTACGAAAGCGGGCTGGCATCGGCTCGCCGCGAAGAAGCATCTGGTAACCCCCGGGTTGAAAAACGGTCCAAGCCGAATTTTGAGGGGGCCGCTGGCCCGCGGGTAACTGATAGTCGTCAGGAAAAACGTCGATCAGCTTTACGACGAAGTCGGAATCGGTACCGCTCGACGAGACAACAAGGGACGGTTCTATGTCCCCGGAAACGGTCACATCCTCAGTCAATGGTTCGGTCTGATATACCAAAACATCCGGCCTTGTCGAAGCAAATCTCTGGTCCTCCGTCATAAAATCCCGCGGATAGCTGCGAGTGATCTTTTGGGTATATGGAACGGGTTTCGAAGGATCCGAAATGTATTCGTCATGCCCGTTTTCCGATGGCAATGTGAACGAAAGTCCGCCGTTCGGGCTTAAATAAAGCGCCGTGTCGGTGCCGGAGGCTGGCTCATAGTTTTCAAATGTCCGCCACTGGTGCGCTCCCGTGTCGTAAAGATTTACTTCCTTTAACTGCGAGATGTCACCCGTTCCCTTTAAAAAATGATTGAAGAAAGGAACCTCGAGATTTGCCCGGTAATGTTCGCCCGTCTTCTGTCCGAAATATGCCGTGCCGAGCCAGTCTCCGTCGGCCCGCGACCAGCCGCCGTGATCCCACGGGCCGACAACCAAAACATTAAAAATACCGGGATTCTGTTTTTCTATGGATTCGTAAGTACGCAAGGCTCCGTACAGGTCCTCATTGTCGTACCATCCGCCGACGGTCATCGTCGCACATTTTATATTTTTCAATTTCGGCAAGATATTGCGCGCTTTCCAATAGTCGTCGTAATTTGGATGGGCCATCATCTCGTCCCAAAATTTGATACGCGTCCCCAGTGCGCTTTGATATTGGTCTGCAACTTCTTTCAAGCCGCCGAGATCAAGAAAGAGATCATAACCGTCCTGGGTCGCCCGGCCTTTCCACGGTTTTATATAGCTGTTAGTTGCCGTCGGAGCCGGGCGTTCCTGGCCGAAGCCGGTGAAGAACGCGAAATTCTGTGCGAGGAACAACGCCCCGTTGTGGTGCATGTCGTCCCCGTGAAACCAATCGCTAACCGGAGCCTGAGGCGAGCAGGCTTTCAACGCGGGGTGTGAATCGATGGACCCCGCGCTCGCGTAAAATCCGGGATACGAAATACCGTAAATGCCGACGCTGCCGTTGCTGTTCGGGACGTTTTTGATCAGCCAATCGATACTGTCGTACGTGTCGGTCGATTCGTCGATCTCGGCTGGTTTTGTATTGGCGATGTCCGGGCGAACATTTTCAAACTTACCTTCGCTCATCCACCGGCCGCGGACATCCTGGTAAACAAATATGTATCCCTCTTTTGCGAACAGGGGATTCGGGCCGAGCGTCGCCCGGAAATTTGCTTCGCCATACGGTGAAACCGTATAAGGTGTTCGATTGAGCAGGATCGGATATTTTTTTGACGTATCCTTCGGCGTGTAGATCGCTGTAAAAAGTTTTACGCCGTCGCGAACAGGTATCGACACCTCGCGTTTTGTGTAGTTTGCCTTTATGTATTCGGCGAGCTCGTTCGGTGTAGGGGCAGGTGTTTGTGCGAAAACGGCTTGTACGAGCGCCGAAATGATAACGAGATAAAGGGCGAATT
>DATFEW010000271.1:0-11930 GCA_035250805.1 Pyrinomonadaceae bacterium | reverse complement strand
AACATCGTAAACGGTGTGAAGTTTGCTCCAACCAGCGATGAAGAGATCAAAAAACTCGATGAAGATAATGCGAAGAATGGAAAGCCAGCGCTGACTGATGCCGAAAAGGCACGGATGAAGAGCGGGGAGGCAAAACTTATTGCTGCCGTCAATTCTGTCGTTCCGGGCGCGGGTGATGCTCATCGTGATGCGATTGTGCAAGGCGCCTATCTGTTCCGAGTTTCCCCGTTTTGGCTGATCCTGGCCTATGCGATTGTAACTTTGGGCGAGCTCATGCTCTCGCCGATGGGACTTTCTCTTGTCTCTAAAGTGGCACCAATTGGTATTCGGGGGCTAATGATGGGCGGATGGTTCGTTGCTACAGCCATCGGCAACAAACTGACGCAGATCGGGATCTACTGGGACATTTGGCTACAATCGACGTTCTTCCTGGTCCTAGCCTTGATGGCACTCTTCATGGCGGTTGTGCTCTTTTTGCTGCTCAAGCCGCTTAAGAAGGCAATGCCAGGAGTCTGATCAAAGTAAAGGCAAAAGTAAAAAGGCAAAATCGAATCGCTCGGTTTTGCCTTTTGCCTTTTTTACTTTTTACTTTCGCGGTACGCAGCCGCGGCTTCCGCCGCTCCGGCATGCATGATCTCCGGCTTATGGTATTTCCAGTATTTTTCAAACTCTTCCTCGGCCATTTGCGTATTCTCAGCGCGGGTCTTGCCCTTTAGATATTGCTCGGCCCATTCACGCATTTCAGGAATTGTATTCAACGCTGTGCGTGCGCCGTGCATCAAATTGTCTCGTTCCATATATCTTATCTCCGTATGGTAGATTAGATATTAACGGCTCGTTTGCGGCCCAATCAAGGGTAGGATCCACGCAGCGGCAACTGAGGTCGAGTTTGCCGCTGATTTTCATTGGAGTATTTGTGAAGAAACAACTCGTAGCGTTACTTCTCGCTTCGGCATTTTTATACCCCCTCTCAGCCCAAACCAGTACCAAGCCATTGACAAATGGCACGGCCGCGGTGGGGCGCCGGGCAAATTTCGCGGTCCCATTCGTAAATAAGAAGCTTGCCAACGGCCTTGAAGTGATCGTTTTGCCGGACACTAGCGTCCCGATCGTAACCGTCGAGCTTGCCGTCCGCAATGGTTCCTTCACCGAGCCGCCTGAGCTTAACGGCCTCTCACACTTGTACGAGCATATGTTCTTTAAGACGAACAATGCAGCGTTGCTCCGATTATGCGAAGAGATGTTGGGAACGGGCAGGACTAGCCCCGCGTGTACGGCTCCAATGAAGTTGAAACCGCAGATCGGCGACGTTAGTTACCTTCGAAATATTGAAACTCTCGGAATCTCGTACAACGGCTCGACACGCGAAGAGGTAGTGAATTATTTTTTTACCACTACTAGCCCGTATCTTGGGACGGCGATCCGTGTGATCAATGACGCGGTCCGTTATCCGCTGTTCGATGAAAAAGAACTAGAAGACGAGAAGCGTGTAGTGATCGGCGAGCTTGACCGTCAGGAGGCTAACCCGTTCTTTTACCTGTTCCGCGCCGTTAACGACAAACTATTTTACAAATATCCGACGCGGAAAAATCCGGGCGGCACACGTGAGACTGTCGCGAGCGCAACCACGGAAAAGATGAAGACGATCCAATCGCGTTATTACTTTCCGAATAATGCAGCCTTGGTTGTTACGGGAGACGTTAAGCCTGAGGAAGTCTTCCGGCACGCCGAACAGATCATGGGGAGCTGGGAGAAGCGTCCGGTCGATCCCTTCAAGGAATTTCCGCTCGTAGAGCATCCGCCTCTTCCGAAAAGCGAGGCCGTGGTCGTCGAAAAGAAAACCGGTGAAGCGGAGCAGAGCACTGATCAAAACGTTTTCATCAACATAGGCTGGCAGGGCCCGTCGATCGGAAAGGACGATAAGGCGACCTATGCCGCGGACGTTTTCTCATATATTTTGCAGCAGCCGGATTCGCGCTTTCAGCGCAACCTTGTAGACAGTGGGCTTGCATCGTCAGCTTCGATAAATTACTACACGCAGCGAAACGTCGGGCCGATCACGGTGTTTTTGGTGACCACCCCTGAGAAAGCAAAGGCTGCATTAAAAGCAGCATATGCAGAGATAGCGCAATTTACGTCGCCGGGATATTTCACCGACGAGGAGCTGGAGAATTCGAAAACCATCCTCGAGAATGGCGACCTGTTCGATCGCGAAAAGCCCAGTGAATACGCGCACACCCTCGGTTTCTGGTGGTCTTCGACAGGTATTGAGTATTTCCGGGGCTATCACAGCAGCATGGGCGCCGTCACTCGCTCAGACATCAACCGATACATAACGACTTATATTCACGGCAAGCCGCATGTTGGAATCGCATTAGTAGCGCCCGAGGCAAAGGCGAAAGCAGCATTGACCGAGGCGGATCTGATCGGTTCGGCTAAGTAGATTTATGAAATCGCTTTTATTTCGTTTTTCACTGCTCGCAATTTTCGGGCTTCTGCCGCTGTCACTGTTTGCACAAACCGGCAAGATCGACAGCGTCGCCGCTCAATCCGCGCTGGTCACCGAATTTGACGTTAACGGCTTAAAGGTGATCTTAAAGCGTCGTGCCTCGGCGCCGACCTATGCCGCAGGACTGTTTATCAAAGGCGGCGCAAGGAACATCAACGCAGCGAACGCGGGTATTGAGAGTTTTGCCCTAACTTCAGCGACCGAAGGTGGAACGAAATATCCCCGTCAAACCCTTCGCCGGGAACTTTCGCGCACGGGGACAAAACTCTCCGCTTCTTCGAGCAGCGATTACAGCGCGATCGCCATGGCATCGACGCGCGAGAACTTCGATCGTATTTGGGATGTTTTTGCGGATGTTTCGATGAACCCAGGCTTTGCGACGGACGACGTAGAGCGCGTTCGCCAGCAGATATTTACGGGACTTCGCGAAGCTGAATCCGTACCGGACGCCGCGCTCGACCGTATGAAGGATCGTATCGTGTATTCAGGACATCCATACTCGAACGACGTTATGGGAAGCCAGAAGACGATCGCTGCAATAACCCCCGCCGATCTTCGCGCTTACCATAAAGGCTTGATGGAAACGTCGCGGCTGTTGCTCGTGGTCGTTGGCGACATCGATCCCAACGAGTTGAAGGCCAAGGTCGCCGCAACGTTTGGGAAGCTTCCGCTCGGCGATTACAAAGACCAGCCACTGCCGGCCCTCGACTTTTCGAAGCCGACACTGGACGTCACTCCGCGGACGATCCAGACAAATTACGTCAAGGGTGTTTTCAACGCGCCATCGCTTAACAACCCGGATTATTTCCCGATGCGTGTGGCGATGACGATCCTTCAGCAGCTTGTCTACGAAGAGGTCCGGGTCAAGCGCCAACTTTCATACGCGCCGGACGCGGAGCTTGATCTGGCGGCTGCGAACTCTGCGAATATATACGTGACTGCGGTCGATGCAAATCAAGCTGTCAAGGTGATGCTCGATCAGATCGGTTTTCTCAAGGCGAATCCGATAAGCGAACGCGCGATCTCGGGAATGGCGGGACAATTTCTTACCAACTATTACGTCGGCCAGGAGACGAATACGGCGCAGGTGGCCGAGCTTGCCCGCTACGAACTCATCGGCGGCGGTTGGCGCAACAGCTTTGAATTCCTCAACAGGATCCGGGAGGTTAAACCAGCGGACATTCAAGCGGTCGCAAATAAGTATATGAAGAATCTTCGATTCGTCGTGATAGGCGACCCTTCGGCGATCGATCGGTCAGTCTTCCTGCCAAGCCAGTCGGCCGGCGCATACTGATAACGGGCATCAAACTTGCGTTGTGTGGACGCGTTTTGAGATAACACATTTTTCAGTAGCGAGGTGATACAGCTATGTTCAGAATTCTAGTTGCGCTTGGAGCGCTGATGTTGCTCTCGAGTTTCGCTTTGGGACAAAAGGCCGCGACCGGTGGGAAGGCCGACCCGACGAAGCCCGTGCGGGACGCGTTTGAACGTCTTATCGACGGGATCAAACAAGTGGATGCCGAAAAGTTGATGGGCGTTTACGACAAGAGTGACCGAACCCTTTTTTTCAACAATAACGGTTCGGTCACGATGGGCTGGACGCAGATGAAGGAAAATCGCGACTCAAGCTTTGCAAAGATCAAGAATGTATCGCTTGAGACCACGGGGGTCCGTGTTGAAATGCTGAGTCCGACTTCGGCGTACGTTTCTTTCAAATGGAAGCAGCAGCAGGAGTACGACGGAAAACTTGAAAGCGCTTCGGGACGGACGACGCTGGTTTTCAAAAAGATCGGAAAGGACTGGAAGGCGGTTCATCTCCATACATCACCGGATAATCCTGGGCCAACGAGGCCCGTTCTCGATTCCGAACGGATCAAGGAAAACTAAAAAGGCGGCCTAAGCCGCCTTTTTTATTATTCGAATTTGATCTTTCTACGCCTTGACTGCCAGATAACCCGTCCCAAGCTTATCCTCGTCGCCTTCGGCCAGGTTATTCACGAGTTCATAGTGGAAATAGTCGAACTTTGAAGCTACTTCCGGCAAAACGCGCTTATCGTACATCTCGCGTGAGCGGTCGATCGCTTCCTTCAGCATTTCGTATATATCTCCCGATTCGCGGCCTTCGAGAACTTTTTGTTCGTTGTAAAGCCGTATCTCCGAAACTAGCAATCGCGCGAACCGGCGGGCGTCGCTGTGCGAACGACGCTCGTCCTCCGCGACGTCGATCGGGAGATCGACAATTCGCCCACGCTGGCGTGGTTTTGCGTCCTCAACAGATTCGGCAGGGATCTCGTACGTGGCCTCGACTTCGGATTGGGTGGCTTCTTGGAATTCCACTTCGACTTCGCGATTTGAGGACTCAACCGGAGCAGCCACATTTTCATCAACAGTAAATGCGAAGTCCGTAGCATGGGGCTCAACCTTAGATACGGCGACCTCGACAACAGGTTCGGCGACAACAGCCGATTCCGCCGCGGGCTCTTCCATGACGGGCGTTTCATAAACGGCGGATGCCTCGGCTCCTGGAGCCTCACTTTCGGCCATTTGCGACATCGCAACCTCGCCTGAATACTCAGGCTCGGCCACGGCCTCGGCCGTTTCGACAAACTGTTCAACGTGTGGCTCGGGCTGCGGCTCGGCTTGCTGCTTCGGCCGCGAAACAGCGGGAGCCGCTTCCTGATATGATTCAGCCTGAGCGGGCACGCCGGACGAAGCAAGAAGTTCAACCGTAAGCCCTGCTACAGAAACTAGGGTCTCGAGTGCGTCGAGATTCACTTTGTCGTTCTCTTCGCCGCCGTCCACGTAAAGAACTGCCACACCACGTCCGCGTGCAGAAAGGGGAACGGCGAACATACGTTCCGGGTCGCCGAAACGGAGCGGATCAAGGAACCGGGCATTATCCTCCCTGTCCGCGATGCCAGCGCCCTTAACCGAAAGCGAGTTGATGGAATTAGAAAGAAGCGTGTCTGATTCGACCGGAAAATGGATCGACCGGACCGTATCTTCATCCACAACGACCCCGCGTCCAAAAACCTTCCAGCCAACGAGATGATCGTTCTTGAGAATAAAAAATGCCCCCCGCGGAGCGAAATTTGATGCTGCATCGACCAATGCGCGCAAGATTGTCGCCTGTGTATTATTGCCCTTTATCTCGTTGATGCCCCGTCGGAGCTTTTCAAACTCCTGGTTGGTCGTGTCGTTGCCAAGTTTTTCGGCTTCGCCCAAGGCGTTGGCCGTGACCAGGGCACCCTCATCACGCGCTAGACGAAGGTGTTCGGTAACAGACTCGGTGAAGGCTGGGTCGAACTCCACCGCTGAATCAAACCGGCTCGAGAGGCTGCGGAATGCCTCATCCATCAACGACCGATGCTTTTCGAACTCTCCTTCAAATTTCCCTTGAAGATCGGCAACGTCACGCCGCATTTCGGCCATAACGTTTTTCATGTAGCCTTCAAATTCGGCTCGTAAACTTTGTTCGAGTTCTTCAGTATTCACTAAGGTCGTACCTCCGACGGATGTCGCCTGGATTATAAATTAAAATTTTGGCCCGCGGTAGTTTTGGGAAGTTAGGCCGGTGGAGCGGCGCAACTTCCCGGGGAGTCGCGCCATATAAATTATGGCGAAAGTAGCTGATTCATGTCAAGAAATTCTTGAAATCAGCGGGTTTAGACGGCGATGACCGTGATCTCAGGGTCGATCTCGTCCTGAATCATGTTCTCGATCGCCATGAGGGTGCCCGACAGCGAACTTGGGCAGCTTCCGCACGCACCCTGATATCTGATCTTTAGCGTGTGATCGGTGAGCCCGATTATCTCCAGCCACCCCCCGTCCCCTGCGAGGTAGGGCCGAATGCGCTCATCCAGCAATGCCTCGATCATCCGGATCGTTGGATCGTCAGAAGCTGCAGCCGCGATCGCACCGCCGATATTGGACGCTGCATTACCATTACCGTTCTCTGATGCCACGCTTTCTGCCCCCCGAATGGGTACAGCAAGAAGAGGGAGTATCTCGTCCCATTCAACTTCGTCGGCCTTTTCGACCGTTATCATCTTGTCCATGTAAAACACGGACTCGACGTCTCCTACGTCAAATAGTGCCTTCGCTAGCGGGTCGGATGCGGCATCGGCCGCCTTTTGGAACGAGTGCGACGTGCCATGGGAAACCGGTTCCTTCAAAATAAATTTGACGGCGTTCGGATTTGGCGTCTCTTGAATGTCTGCGATCTTTGGCATAACTAAAACTCAGCCCAATTTAACAGGATGCTAAATCCTTACATTTTTGTCAACATTGTGAAGGCCCGCCGATCGATGTGCTTCTACCTTCGAATTGACAACTTAATAACTGTACGATCCCGATGCTTTCTGATAGAGAACAGTCAGCGATACAATAGAGATCTTAAAAGGTATTCTTCGCGATGAAATTATATTTTGAATACGTTCGCGACGCGAGCGGCATCAAGTCGGCCTGTGAAGAGCTCGCCCGCGAGCCGTTCCTAGGGCTGGACACAGAAACGACCGAGCTCGATCCTTACCGCGGCGATATGCGGCTGGTTCAGCTTAGCTCTGGCCGTAAGACCTTCGTTTTCGACATGCTGCCGTTCCGTTCAAATGGTGGACTGCGCGAAACCACGGACTTGGCGCCGTTGCGCAGCCTGATCGGATCGACGGAGCAGCTGAAGGTATTGCACAATGCAAAGTTCGACGCAAAATGGATCATGCACGAGCTTGGATGCGAGATCGGTAGTGTTTTCGACACTTACCTCGCCAGCCAGTTGATAGCGGCGGGGGAAAGCGACCGGCGGCACGGCCTAGCCGACGTGGCCCAATTCTTTACGGGAACCATTCTTGATAAAACCGAACAGATCAGCGATTGGGGTGCTCCGGAGCTTTCCCACTCACAGATCGAGTATGCCGCCCGGGACGCCGCGGTTCTGCCGCCAATTCGTGAACAGATGGCGGAACGCCTAAAGAACGATGGTCTTGACCGGGTCGCGGCTCTCGAATTCGAGTGCGTAATACCGATCGCGGAAATGGAGCTCAGTGGTTTCGCAGTGGACTGCACCCGATGGCTTGCTCAGCTCGAAACTGTAAAGACAGCGCAGGCAAGAGCTGCGGACGAACTCCATGACATGCTTTCCGCAGGCGTTTCGCAAGCGTCCCTTTTCGGCCGTGCCGAAATAAACCTTGATTCGCAGCAGCAGGTGGCTGGGGCACTCACGAACCTCGGCATTCCGATGCCGGAGACTACGCGTGCGTGGCAACTCCAGCCGCTTGCTGACGAATATCCTGTAGTCAGGAAATTGCTTGAATATCGTGGCGTACAAAAAGCTGTTACGAGCTTCGGCGAGAATTTCCTTGAATTCGTTGAGCCGAAGACAAACCGCATCCACGCGGATTTTCGACAGATCGGCGCGCCGACCGGGCGATTTTCGTGTTCAAATCCAAACCTGCAGCAGATACCCCACGATACGGAATACCGCGGATGTTTTCGCGCTCCCGCGGGCAGAAAGCTTGTGATCGCGGACTACTCGCAGATCGAGCTTCGCATCCTGGCAGATTTTTCCGGCGACAAGCGATTTATCGAAGCGTTCGCATCCGGCGCGGATTTTCACCGAATGACCGCCTCGCAGGTTTTTGGCGTCAAGCCTGAAGATGTGACGGACGACCAGCGGTCGTTCGCAAAGCGTTTGAATTTCGGGATCGTGTATGGCGTCGGAGCTTCGCGGTTCGGGATGATGACAGGGCTCTCGCAGAATGAGGCGGAGAATACAATGCGTCGGTATTTTTCTACGTATCGAAAACTCGATGCGTATCTGAGAGATTCGGCAAATCGCGTCACATTGGAACGCACGGCACGAACCGCCTCGGGGCGTATGTTGCGGCTTCGTTTTGACGAAACAGACCGTCAATCCGTCGGTGCGGCTCGTCGTTACGGCGTCAATATGCCGATCCAGGGAACCTCGGCCGACATTTTGAAGCGTGCTTTGCGAAAGCTCCACGAGTCACTCCGGGGTTCGTCGGCCAAACTCGTAAATATTGTGCACGACGAGATCGTCGTTGAGTGCGACGAAAGCGCGTATCACGACACGTCTCTGGCACTCGGAAAAGCGATGTCCGAGGCAGGGGGCGAATTCATCTCCAGCGTGCCGGTCAAGGTGGACGTCCGGGTTTCGGATGCCTGGGCTAAGTAGCTATTTGTTGTAAGCGGGATCAGACAGTCTAAGAAGATCAGCTATCATTTTCAGTTGATCCGCAGAGAACGTAAAACTTGCACCGCCGAGGGTGAACTTGACGTTCGAACCAGCACTGATCCTTGCCAGCACGTCCCGGGAAAGATTGAAGTTCAGGTACTCCATACTATCGCGAGGGCGAGCAACATATCGCGAATCACCCAGATCCAACGTTTCCCCATCCAGTTGCACTACCAGGGCATGGCCGTTGCCGAAACGATTTTGTTTCGCAAGGACCCAGAAGGTTAGAAGTATCGGATCGGGGGACTTGTCTAAGGATTGACCGGGATAAAAGAAACCGACAGCGAAATTCATCGCGCGGATATCCGCAGCCTTTGCTTCGGAATCCGAGAAGTTCCCGGAAACAGCCATTACCTTTGACATATTCGACGCGTTATCGTGCGTTAGGGTGATCGCGCTTTCGGTGTTGAAAGCCCTCAATTGTCGAGCGATCGCGTCGTTGGGCTTCGATTGCGCACTCGCGAACGCCGAACACAAGAATATGGCGATAGCTGAATACAAAAGTGTTTTCATATTGGACGTGCGGGAAATAAGGTAGGTAAAACCGTGCCAACGTACCGGGCACGGTTCAATTATCTCATATTGGGGAGGCAAATCGCGACGAATATTTAGCTTGCCGTCGCTTCTTCGGCCTGGGCTCGGGGAGCCGGGCTTGGGATGTAGAGTATACGGGTGCAGCTTTCGCAGGTGATTATCTGGTCGCCGCGTTTGATCTCAAGGTTTACTTGTGGCCGCAGACCCATATAGCATGCCGAGCACGAACCGTTTACCACTTCGGCAACGGCGATGCCATCGCGGCTGCGTTGCACAAGGCGGTTGTAAACGGAAGCCAGCCTGTCCGGAAGCGTTTTGAATATCTCGTCCCGTTTCGCTGTTTCGGTATCAAGTTCGCTCTTGCTTGCAGTGAGTTCGGCGTCGAAAGCTGCCAACGCCTCATCGCGTTTCGAATCGTGGCTGTTGATCTCATCCGCTCGCGTTTCGAGCTCTTTTTCGATCTCTTCAACGGCGGTCATCTTTTCAACGATCTGCGTTTCAAAGGCACCTATCTGCTTTTGCAGGGCATCGGTCTCGCGCATCGCGGTTTCGTACTCTTTTTGATTTTGTGCGTGCTTTAGATTTCTCTCTGCACGTTCAAGATACGTCTTGTTCTCCGAAACCTGCTTTTCAAGCTCAAGCCGTTCGGCATTCAGCGTGTCTCGCCGATTTTGCAGCTCCCGAATGGAAGAAGCGTGCTGTTCAAACTCTTGTTCGATCTCAGCACGCTTCTCATTCGCGGTTTCGATTATTTTTTTTAACCGACGAATATTGGTATCCGTCGTTTGCAGGTCTATCAGTTTCTCCAGTTCTAACTTCACTCTTTTAAAGATCTCCTCAGGGGTACTAATTCTGGTCTTAGTTTAGCGATTACCCATCGAAAAACAAAACTCAAACGTTATTTATGGTTTCGCCTATGAACACCGAAAAATGTTCGTTGAGCTGGTCCATTTCTATCTTCTTGTCGGCTTTATCATCTCGAACAGTAAACCAAAGAGTATTTTCTCCAGAGCCTTTAAGTATCAACTCCGCGTTGGCCCGGGGAATACCTAAGTGCGTTATCCGGGAGAATGCCAATGCGCCGAGCCGCATAAACCCGTCGGTCGGGGTCCGCGTCCAACCCGCTTCGATCGTCATACATCTCACGCCATAAGTGAGCCGCAGCAGCGACCCAACCATGTTTGCACCACGATGACGGAAGTTGTGCGGAGACTCGCGTTCGACCGAGATCTTTTTTGAGGCGTACGCGGGCCGGGTTGCGATCTCGATCATTGTGCCCAGCAACTGGTCGATCCCCGCCTGCCGCACGGCGTCATTAGCGGCCTTCAGTTCGAGGTAATCGGCCACGTCTGCCCGGCCTGTTCCGCGGGCATTTTCGATCGCCGCCGAAAGCTTTTCAGACCAGAGCTGGTCGAGCTCGTTCATAGGTTTGAGCATAAGAGCGGCGAATCTGAAACGCAATTTCGTGTTACTATTTTTGATATCTAGCCCGCGCAGCCGATCGCTTCGTTCGATGATCTGAAGCAGTTCGAAATCTGTTTTATGAAGAATCTCCTGTTAGTACTTGCCGTGACCTCGTTCGCCCTCGCCGGTGCAACACAAAAGGAAGAGCCGAAGAAAACCACTGCAAAAAAAACGACGGCCGCGAAAAGATCGCCCACACCCGCGAAGAAAAGTAATACTACAGCAAAAAGTTCGACGAGTAAGAAGAAGCCATCTAGTCCGACGTCGTCCGCCACGACGAAAGGTACGGACAAGAAAACGGCCGCTTCCAACGAAAAAGCCAAGCCGAAGCCCTCGGCGACCAGATCCAGACCGAAATCAACGGCGACAAAAAATGACGATAAAAGCGATCTGGAAAAGGCTTTGGCGATAGAAGATCCGGAGAAGAAACTAACGGCACTAACGAGGTTTCTTTCCGCCTATCCGAAATCGAGTTTGCGTGTGCGCGCGCTTGAGTCGCTGACCGCCGTACGCATCGCGCTCGGTGACGCAAACGTGGAGGCCGGTGACCCAGAGTATGGGCTGAAGCTGATACGTGAAGCACTGCGGGACGCCCCGGTGCCGTATCCTGAAAAGCTTTTTGTTGAGATAATTTCGAAGGTTCCTTCCGCTTTGTACCTACGTGGTCAGCGTGCTGCTGCGATCGAAGCTGCGTTAGCTGTCGAAAAAAATTCGGCTTCGAACCTATCTCAGCTTCTTACACTCGCCGATTTTTACCTCTCGACCGAGAACGGTGATGCCGCGAAGCGACTTGCCGAAGCGGCGATCAAGCTCGATGAAAAGTCCGTTGCTGCATACCAAACGTTAGGGATTGGGCACCGGCTTAATTTCGATCTCGATACCTCGGAGGCAGCGTTCGCAAAAGCGCTGGAGATTGATGCGGAATCGGTTGGTGCTCGTCGCAGCCTGGCCGATATGAAACGGGCTCTTGGGAAATCTGACGAGGCGCTCTCATTGTATGCTGAAGTGCTTACGAAGGATCCGGAAGATCTGATGGCACAGACAGGCAGGATCCTTTCACTGTTCGAATCCGGAAAACGAAGCGAAGCGGAGCTGGAACTTTCTCGTTCCATCGAGGCTGATAAAGCGAACGTCATTCTTCTCGCCGGGGCTGCCTGGTGGTACGTTTCCAAC
>DATFEW010000239.1:0-4624 GCA_035250805.1 Pyrinomonadaceae bacterium | reverse complement strand
ATTCGCTTGAGCCGGGAACGTATAAGCCGACGGGAAAAGATTTCCTCGAAAACGTACCGACGATGGTCGAGATCGAGGGCACCGTTCGCACTGAAAAGGATAAGCATTTTCTAAAGGTGAATTCGTTGAAAGTGCTTGACGAAAAGCGTGAAAAGCCCGTCCCCGTTTCCGACGACGCTGTGCTGGCGCTGAAAGACCTTACCGGAGCTGCTCAGACGCTCGCCGGATACAAAGGCCGTGTCGTCGTATTGAATTTCTGGGCCACTTGGTGCGAGCCGTGCAAGAAGGAGATGCCGGATCTTTCGGCTATCCAGAATGATTACGCGGCGCTCGGCGTGCAGGTGATCGGTGCGGCGGGTGATGAATCGGCTGATTCGGCAAAGGTCATGAAATTCATACGTGAGTTCAAGGTCAACTTTCCGGTCTGGGTCGGTGCGACGACCGATGATATGAAACGGTTCGGGGTGGGTACGGTCCTTCCTGCTACCGTCATTATCAATAAAGACGGAAAGATCGTCTGGCGTGAGATCGGCATTATTAAGCCGGATGTTTTGCGAAAAGAGTTGGACAAGCTGCTGCTTCCGAAAGTAACGGAGGCGGCAAAGGTGGCCAAGGCAGCAAAGGCGAAGACCAAGAACACTTCGCTGGTCCCTGCCTGACCTGTCTGACCGCGCGAAGGCCAGGCTGTCCGGGGGACGGCCGATAACCCAAAGAAATTCACGGTGGGCGTTCGGCTGCTGAGCGGGCAAGTCGACAGGGCCGCGGTGCGCGCCACGCTGATGTATCGGCTGCATCCACGTTTCCACATCGGCGTTGAATACAATCCAAAGGTCGGTGAAATTCACCCGCTGATCACATTTATCCCGGTCACGGAAACGCAAAACCGTCCGGCCGTTATCTTTGGGATCAGTTCGGACCGGATCGGAACCCCGCGCGGTACTTCGGTTTATCTGACGGCGAGCAAGGACCTCGAGCATTGGACGGGCCTGCCGATAGCTCCATACGGCGGAATTGTTTACAGCTCGTATGACAAGAAGTTTCGTGCGATCGGCGGTCTGAACATCCGGTTTCATCCGAAAGTGACGTCGCTGATCCAGTTCGACGGCGTAAAGGTGCACCCGGGGATCACTTACTCCTTCAACGACACGCACGCGCTGACGTTCTTAATGGTCCGTGCAAAGGATCCGGGAATGACTTACACGTTCTCGTTCTAATTTCGCCGCTTCTGGGCTTTGCGGATTTGCCGGGAGAGAGTCCTAGAGCGACAATAGATCGTTCAACTTAAGGGAAATGGTGTCTTCCCCTACCCAAACCGCTAACTCATTAGCTGATGACGCCTGCTTAATAGGAGAACTATGAGCAGGGATATTCTTTTTGTAGCACTAGGCGGAATGCTTGGGTGTGTTTGTCGATTTCTCGCCGTAACTTTCGTCGTCCGACTTTTGCCTTTCACTTTCCCATTCGGGACATTCGCCGTGAATGTTGCCGGCTGCCTTGTAATGGGCATTGCTGTCGGGCTTGCCGAACGCTACCTGTGGATCCATCACGAGTGGCGTATGTTCCTAACCGCCGGATTCTGCGCCGGATTTACGACCTTTTCTGCCTTCGCGTTTGAAAATGTGGAACTATTGTTGGATAAGAATTACTCGATATTCGCGGCTTACAGCCTCTTGAGTTTCGTATCGTGTCTTGCTGCAACTTTTGCAGGATTGATGATTGCCCGAAACTAGAAACGCGCGGAAAACCATCCGTTGCGGAATTTTTGTGAAAAAAGTAAACTAGGCGGGTTCAACCCCGCGGCGGGTTCGTCTATCGGTTAGGACGCGAGATTCTCAATCTCGAAAGACGGGTTCGATTCCCGTACTCGCTACCAAAAAAAGCCCTCACACTTCTCCGAAACCACACCACGAGTTTTGGTTGTGCCAGATGATCTGGACGTCCTTCGCTTTGATCTCTTCCCACCAACCTTCGAAATCTTTCTTTGAGATATAGAATGCCGTCGGCGCCACCAGGTGGTCGAAAACGATATTATGCTGCTCGCGCCAGCCAAATGTGCCAAGGTGGTTTAGATAATCGTTATAAAAAAGTCGTTTGGCGACCGGTTTGGCAATGAGGTTAGCGGGCCGGTAAACGAGCTTTGTTGTAAGGAAAACGCTCAGTGTCGGCAGCTTGGACAGCTGATAAAGCATCGGCTGGCTGATCTTTGAGGTAAAACCTTCGCGCACGGGATCGACGTATTTCGTGATCCATTCATTGTTCTCCGCGCCGTAAACCCACACGGAAATATGCCCGCCTTTTTTCACTTTTCCTGCGAGGGAAGCGAAGGCACGTTTCGGGTCCGGGGTGTGGTGAAGGACGCCTACGGAAAACGCGTAATCGAAGGCTCGGGTGAACGGCAGCCTGTAAACATCACACTGCACGATGTGCACATTTGGAAAATTTCGCGTAGCGGCGAATGCCGATTCGACCCCGTCACCGAGATCGGTCCCGACCACCTCCTTCGCACCCCACTTTGCCGCGAGTTTTGTGTGGCGGCCCTTGCCGCAACCCGCTTCGAGCACGACCTTGCCCTCAAAAAAATCGGGCGTTACGGGCTGTAGCCAGCCGAGGAATTGCTCCAAATACAGTTCGTTTTCCTGTGTAAAATGCGTCCATTGCCAACCGAAATTCTCTGCGGTCTCGGCCTTGTCCTCCTCCATCTTCGCAAGATCCGCAAACCTCGGAATGCCGCGCACGATCTTGTACTCGCGCGAGCATTTTTTGCACGACAGCACGCCGTCCATTATTTCCTTACCGTCGTATTTACTCGCATAGGCAAGCAGGATGTCCCCCCCGCAGGTTGGGCACGCCAATAGGTCTAAAAGTCTTTCCTTCATAAGAAATCAGCCACAAATTTTCACGAATTACACAAATGGGAGATCAAACAATTCGTGCTATTCGTGTAATTCGTGGCTAATTTATCCTCGCTTTAAATTCCTCAAACTCCCGAGACGGAAAAGGCTGGCGCCAGTTGAATTCGAACTCGTCCGTATCACGATCCTGATAAAGCTGTTCGAACGTTTCCGCGAACGCACTTATGATCGTCTTAACGCTTCCTGTGTGCGAATAAACTAAATGTCGTTCCGCCGCTTCACGTTCGTCAGTCGGGTATTGATATATCTCGATCAACAAATAGGCTCCGTTCCGTACAAACTGAAAATCGAATTCCTCGGGGTCGCGGTTCCATTTGAGTACAAACTCGTTTTCCGTTGACCTCGGATCGGCCACTTTTGTCAAGATTCGCATCAGTTCGGGGAGTGCCGTTGCATGCGGAGCATGCGCCGTCGTCGTGTGAAATTCGTTTACGCCGTCCTCAAATCCGATCGACATCCAACCGCACTGCGGGCTGTTAAAACTGACCTCGAACATAAAAAGTGAATAGTAAATGGTGAATAGTGAATAGTAAAGGCATGGGTTTTTACTATTTTCGATCCACGATTTACTATTTACGAAATGAAGCAATACCACGATCTTCTCCGGCACATTCTCGACAACGGCTCACGGCATGAAGACCGGACCGGCGTGGGGACTATCTCCTCGTTTGGATATCAAACACGCTTCGATCTTAGTGCGGGCTTTCCGATCGTCACGACCAAGAAAGTCCCGTTCCGTTGGGTCGCGGAAGAGCTGTTTTGGTTTCTAAGCGGTTCGACCGACGAAGCCGAACTCCGTGCTCGCGGTGTCGATATCTGGCAGGAATGGGCTACACCAGAGCAAACAGCGAGGTTTGGAAGGGGAGAGGGTGACCTCGGGCCAGTCTATGGATATCTTTGGCGGTCATTCGGCGGCACCTATCCCCAAACGAACGGCGTCGATCAGATAGCACGATTGATCAATGAGATTGAAACCAATCCGAATTCGCGCCGTCTGATCGTAACCGGCTGGGACCCGCGTGTCTGCGATGAAGTGGCCCTTCCGCCGTGCCATACGCTGTTTCAGTTCAAGATCGAAAACGGCAAAACGCTTCACTGCCAGCTCTATCAACGCTCGGCCGACGCCTTTCTAGGCGTGCCGTTCAACATATCAAGCTACGCGCTTCTCACTCATCTCATCGCACACGTTTGCGGTCTCGAGGTCGGCGAATTCATCCACACGTTCGGCGACCTGCACATCTACAGCAACCATCTCGAGCAGGTCAATGAGGTTCTTTCGCGCGAACCTATGCCGCTGCCGACCCTTGAAATACAAAACGCCGAGCACCTAAGGGGACTCGACGGTTTGCTGAATTTTAAGTTTGAGAATCTGAGATTAGAAAACTACCAGTCCTGGAATAAGATCGCCGCGCCGGTGGCGGTCTGATCTTATTTCTTCACGATCAAATACTCGATCCTTCGATTACGAAACTTCCCGACCTCGGTAGTGTTATCCGCCACTGGTTTATCGGGTCCATAGCCGCGTGTTTGTAGGGTTTCGGGCCTGACGCCGTAGCCGACCAGCACCTTTTTGACGGCTTCCGCGCGGTTCTCAGAAAGCGTTTTGTTTGAGCCGGAGTTTCCTACGTTGTCGGTATGGCCGCCGACCTCTAACACCGTGTCAGCCGGTGTGACACGCCGAATGTACTCCGCGCCTTTCTGCAGGGCAGCTA
>DATFEW010000280.1:0-4149 GCA_035250805.1 Pyrinomonadaceae bacterium | reverse complement strand
GGCCCGCCGTGCAGAAACACGACCGGAATTCCCTCAGGATTCCCGACGCGTTCATAGTAAATCTCGTGAATATCCGAAACCTTCAGCGTGCCCGAATCAAAGGGCTCGATCTCCGGGTAGAGTGTTTTCATATGTGAAGATAATATGCAGAAGCTCGCACGTAAGCAAGAGCGTGATCAAGACGTTCTCAACGTGTGGGCGCCTGTATGAAACTGTCCCACCAAAGCTGAAATACCAATAGCGTCCAGATCTCCTTATGATACGAATGAGTTCCACTCTCGTGCTGCCGGATGATGTCGCGGACGAACTTTGGATCGAAAAGTCCCTGCTCTTTCAGCCGCTTTTCGGAAAGCATTTCGTGCATAAGTTCGTTAAGTCGGCCCTTCAGCCATTGCGCGGTTGGGATACCAAAGCCTTTCTTCGGTCGGTGCAGAATATTATCAGGCAGAAGTCCTTCGACAGCTTTTTTTAGAATGTATTTGCCCTTGTTCCCGCGGAGCTTGTAATTGATCGGGATCGATGCCGCGAATTGTGCTACACGCGGGTCCAGAAACGGAGCGCGTGTCTCAAGGCTCACGGCCATAGACGCCCGATCGACCTTCGTCAGGATGTCCTCGGCGAGGTAAAAATACATATCAACAAATTGCATCTTTTCGATCGCGTTCGACGCATCGCTGGAAGCTACTAATTCCCTCGCACCGGCGTAAATATCGTCGCTTGTCTGGTCCAAAATCTCGGACGTGAAAAGCTTCGCCTGTTTGTCGAACGCGAACGATCCAAACCACGAATGATGCCGTGCAACAGAATCTGCTTTTGAGGCTCGTATAAAACGCTTTGCTTTGTAATCGAATGAGAGGTTTTTCGTCGAAACTGGAAGGGCACGCACCGCTGGCTCGATAACACCTGATCTTATGAATTGCGGGATCATTGCGTATCGAGCCGCAACCTTGTGTGCGTAATACATCGGATATCCCGCGAAAAGTTCGTCTCCGCCGTCACCGCCGAGCGCCACGGTTACATGTTTTCGCACAAAACGCGCAAGCAGATACGTCGGGATAAGCGAACCATCGGAAAACGGTTCGTCGAGCCACGTTCCGATCTCCGAAACCAGGTCTCCCGTTTTTTCCGCGCTCAGATATTCTTCATAATGGTCGGTACCGAGATAATTCGCGACCTGCCTGGCGTATTGCGATTCATTGAACGACTGCTCGGAAAAGCCGATCGAGAATGTCTTGACCTGTTCAGTTGAATGACGTGCAGCCAGGGCAGCGACTGTTGAGGAATCAATGCCGCCCGAGAGCAGGATGCCAAGCGGTACATCCGAGACAAGCCGCATTCGAACGGCGTCTGAAAGAAGTTCGCGGAGCTCGGCGGCCTTCGCCTTCGGACCGGCTCCGTTTAGCCCTCCCTCACGGTCAGGCTTCTTCCATGTCAGGCTCCAATATCGGCGCGTTTTGATTTCGCCGTTTTCGACCGTCAGAACGTGGGCCGCGGGAAGCTTTTGAATGCCCTTATAGATAGACATCGGAGCGGGGACGTAGTCGAACGATACGTAATGCCGAAGCGCGTCCAGATCTATCTCTTTTTTGACCGAGGGATGTGCAAGCATTGCCTTCGGCTCGGATGCGTAGATAAGCTTGCCTTCGAAAACACCATAATAAAGCGGCTTTTCGCCAAAACGATCGCGGGCAAGGATCAACTTTTTCTTTCTCGTGTCCCACAGCGAGATCGCAAACATACCGTTAATGTGATCGACGAAATCATCCCCGTAGATCTGGTAAAGGTGCGGAACGATCTCGACATCCGTCTGCGTAACGAACTTATGCCCGCGTTTTTGAAGGTCGGCACGGACCTCGCGAAAGTTGTAAAGCTCACCGTTCACCATCGCGATGACAGACTTGTCTTCGCTGTAAACCGGCTGGTCGCCCGTCTTGAGGTCAATGATCGAGAGCCGACGCATTCCGAGCGCGACCTGTTCATCCATCCACAGGCCCTCGCTGTCCGGCCCGCGATGAATGATCCGCTCGCACATTCCGTGCAGAACGGTTTCGCTGTGATCCTTTGAATTTGTGTCCAGGTTTACCCAACCTGTAATTCCACACATTGTTTAACTGCTTTTCTCCACAAGATCCTTTGCCGCAATTGTGAACCGATCGTCATCGTAAAAGTCCGGCTTTCCCGGAATCTTTATTATCTCGTAGAATTCTTCATCCATATCGGCGAACGGGTTCCACTCAATTCTTTCCGAACTTGGAATTGATTCTAAGAAGTTTTCCCGAACGTCATGTTCTCGCGGATAAGTCGCCCCAAAAACCGAGACCGTCTTTTCGACAAGTGTCGCAATATCATCCAAACCTAACTTGCGGAACCCCAAAACCGCTTCTGGGGCGTGGAGACCCGTAGGATTTGAGAAATATTGATGAAAGCCGCCATTGTAAACCTCTGCGCAAAGCCAATGTGTCGGAAACAGGATTTGTTGAACCTTCGTTAACCGTCGAAACCACTTCAAGAACTCATCTGGCTCTTCAGAATGGGGCTGATCATTCCAGATCTCCTCGAGCGGATCCCAGTACGAGACTGTTGGTTCGTCGTTCATTCCACAAACCCGATCCTTTCGCGAACCGCATATATCGCCTTGTCCTGCGATTCGTGATACGTGCGTACCTGAAGCTCGGCCAACAATCCCATCAGGAAAAACTGCACCGAGATCGCAAACATTACGATGCTCAGGACCGGCAAAGGCGTCTCAACAAAATCGGCCTGATATTGCGGCAGTCCGAAGACGTCCGCGAACTTCAGAAACACGGCATACAACGCAGCTAGAATCGAGGCTAGAAATGCCAGCATTCCGAAGGTGCCGAACACGTATATCGGTTTCGTCTGGTACGACGCCATGAACTTGATCGTCATTAGATCGAAAACGACCTTGATCGTACGCGAAATGCCGTACTTCGATTTCCCCATCGTCCGGGCATGATGGTCCACCGGGATCTCGGTCACGCGCGCACCGGCCCAAGAGGCATAGATCGGAATAAACCGGTGCATCTCGCCATAGAGACGCACGTCCTGTATCACGTCGCGGCGATATGCCTTGAGCGAGCAGCCATAATCATGCAGAGGCACGCCGCCGATCCATGAAATGACACGGTTCGCTATCTGCGATGGGATCTTGCGAGAAATGAGCTTATCCTGCCTGTTCTTTCGCCAGCCGGAAACGACGTCGTAACCTTCGTCAAGTTTGTCGAGCAGTCGCTTGATGTCTGCAGGGTCGTTTTGCAGATCGGCATCCATAGGGATCAGGATATCGCCGCGTGCCGCATCGATGCCGGCACTCATCGCCGCCGTCTGCCCATAATTTCGCCGCAAAGAGATAACACGGACGCGTTGATCTTCACCCGCCAGCTCGCGCAAGATGGAAAACGACTTGTCAGTCGAACCATCATCTACGTAGATAACTTCGGCAGTTTTGCCCAATGCATCCAAGGCCGATCGGATCTTTTCGTGCATAGGCCGTAGGTTTTCTTCCTCGTCCAATACCGGCAGGAAAAGCGACAATTCAGGCCCGGTTTTTTCGTTCTTCTTCGTATCCATTACATTAACGGGTGGCAAACTTAATAATCTACGGCTTTCGCCGCGAAAAATACAGTTTGCACCCTGCGATTTATCCGTCTAAACTCGACTGAATCTAGATTATCTCTCTCTTAGTATATGAACCGACGCGACTTTATGAGCCTCCCCCTTTTGGGAGCTTCTTTGGCATTGGCGGAAAAGGCGCTCGGGCAGAAAACTGCTCCGGTTTTGACGGACCGCGTTAAAACGCCGGTCGTCGTCTCAACCTGGGACAGTGGTATCACGGCGAACAATGCCGCGTGGCCGATATTGCAGCGAGGTGGACGAACGCTGGATTCGGTAGAGGCGGCAGGACGCGCTTCCGAAGATGAACCGAGCTGCTGCGTTGGTCTGGCGGCTTGGCCTGATCGGGACGGACGCGTGACGCTCGATTCGTGCATTATGGACGGCAATGGCGACTGCGGGGCCGTTTCGTTTCTCGAACGCATTAAACATCCGGTCTCCGTCGCACGGAAGGTAATGGAAACCACGCCGCACGTTTTGCTTTCGGGTGAAGGTGCTCAGAGGTTTGCTGTAATG
>DATFEW010000204.1:0-10263 GCA_035250805.1 Pyrinomonadaceae bacterium | reverse complement strand
TATTCGTCTTTCACCCGAGGGGAGCAGACTTGCCACTTCAGAAGATGGCACCCTAAAACTATGGGATGCAGCTACCGGCCTGGAACTTTTGTCTATAAAAACGGGGGCCGGGAAGATCGAGTCGATCGCGTTTTCACCAGACGGAAAAACGCTCGCCGTAGCCCCAAGCGACGGCACAATTCGCCTGTTTCGGTCCGACAAAAACTAACGAATCTTCCTTTATCCCGCCCGAAAGATCAGAAATTGAATCACACGGGTCGTGCTCCCTCGAAGTCTTTGCGCCCAAGACGTCTCAATCTTTGACCAGGCGTAATTATCCATCTGGCCTGATTCGACGTATTTGAAACCTGCCGCTTCATATTTCGACGGCAAATTCGTATTGAGATAGTTAGAAGTAAGATCAGGGAGGCCAAGACGTTCGAGCTCGGATATATCGCGTTCAGGATCGATGCCGATGATTATTTCCAGGAGGCAGTTCGGGGCGGCGATCCGGCGGAGCGAGGTGAGAATATCCGGGTCGCCTATTGCGATCGCCCGGAGCAGGCTGCCCCAGGGGAAATGAATGTGGATCTCGTCGGCGACACCGTCGAATTCCTCCGGAAGCGCTTCAACGGCGGCCTGCACGAACATCACATTCGGCAGGCCGCCCTTGTTAGGTTTTCTTGTTGCCTTCATTGAAGGCTTTTCTAGCGGCTTTACGTTCGCGTCTATTCCGATGAAGAACTTGTTCGGCGCTCGCTTGGCCATTGCGGACACAAAGCGACCGTCGCCCGTCCCGATGTCGATCACAATTCCCTCGCCGGTACGCAGCGATAATGGACTCAAACTCCTCACAGGACAGTTATCAGATCGTACTGCCGCGGATGGTATTTATCATAGATATCACCCCCAGTGAGATCGATTGTAATTTGGATCGCCATCGGAAATCAATGATTTTTGCGCACGGAGCTAATAGACGTTTGCGCGGGCGCAGGCAATTGTGTTAATTTCAAAAAACTATGCGACCCGCAGAGCTTGTCTAATTTATCCGCACTGATGCGTTCGTTTCCGTCGCTTTAAAGCACGCGCGGAAACGCAACTATCCCGGCACCCGGTGCCTCGTTTTTCACGCTAAAATTAAAACTATTGTATGCCGGATTCAAGCGTAACTCCGTCTCCGGAGACGGAGAACAATTCATTTACTTCGGTGCTGCGAGAAGCGTTGGTAGGCACGTCGCGGGATTTTACACAAGGGTCGATCCCGGCGGCACTCATCATTCTTGCTATCCCGATGATCCTCGAGATGTCGATGGAATCGCTGTTTGCGATCGTCGATACGTTCTTCGTGTCGAAGCTCGGCGCCGAATCGATCGCGGTGGTCGGGTTGACGGAGTCGATACTCGTTCTGACCTACGCGGTTGGCATCGGCCTGGCGATCGGGGCCACGGCGACGGTCGCGCGTCGCGTCGGCGAGCAAGACATGGAAGGCGCCGCACGAACCGCAACGCACGCTGTTTATCTCGGTCTCATCGTCGCCATCGTTATGGGCGCCGCAGGTGTTATCTTTGCGCCACGCCTGCTAGGCTTCCTTGGCGCCGAACCGCAGGTTATCGAGCTTGGGATCCCTTTCTTCCGAATAATGCTGGGAACGAACGCGGTTATTGTGTTTCTGTTCCTGTTGAACGGTATCTTCCGTGGGGCCGGCGATGCTGCGATTGCGTTGCGCGTCCTGATAATTGCTAACGTTCTGAATATCTTTTTCTGTCCGATGTTCATTTTCGGCATCGGTCCATTTCCGGAACTGGGCGTAACGGGTGCGGCGGTTGCAACGGTCTGTGGCCGCGGTATCGGGGTTGCCTACGCAGCATGGGCGCTCTTCATTCGCGAGAACGGAAGACTCCATGTCCGGCGCGATCATTGGAAATTTCACCCAGGGCTGCTCTGGTCTCTTGTTTCGCTTTCGGCGACCGCAGTGCTTCAATTCCTCATCGCAACACTAAGCTGGAGCGGCCTTGTGATGATCATTGCCGCTTTCGGAAGCGTCGCGATCGCCGGTTATCAGATCGGTCTGCGGGTGATAATGTTCGTCCTTCTTCCGGCGGTTGGATTGGCAAATGCGGCGGCAACGCTGGTGGGCCAAAATTTGGGCGCAGGGAAGCCGGACCGAGCGGAGCGTTCGGTCTGGATAGCCGGGTTTCTGAACGCCGGTATTTTGGCGGTTGCCGGGCTGTTCTTTATAGCTTTTCCGGATCTTGTGATCAGTATTTTCACACAGGACCCCGAGGTGGCCGCGTACGGGCGCGACTGTCTACGGATCGTCGGATACGGTTATGCATTCTACGGCCTGGGAATGGTGATGGAGAGTTCATTCAACGGCGCCGGCGACGCCTGGACGCCAACCTATCTCAACTTTTTTGTGTTCTGGCTTTTTGAGATCCCGCTTGCATATTTGCTTGCAAACTATTATGGCTGGGGGCCGCAAGGCGTATTCTGGGCGATCACGATATCATTCTCGATCCTGGCCGTCACCTCGGCGTTGCTTTTCAAACGCGGCAAATGGAAACTCAAACAAGTGTAAAATGGAAGATGGAAAACGGACAATGAGGTACTGCTCCACATTTTTCGTTTTCCATTTTTCGTTTTACGTTATTGGATGTGACTTTTCCCGAACCCGCCACATACAAATTTCCCGAATGGATCGCTCATGGCGATTATGCCTATTACGCTCGTGAGGTCGTTTCATTCGGCGACCCGTTGACCGTCGAGAATTTGCGGGAGGCGTACGCCAAGGGCATCTTCCCATGGCACATGGACGGCATCCCGCTGCCATGGTACTGCCCGGAGCGGCGCGCCGTTCTCGAGTTTGCCGATCTCCACATTCCGAAGAGCCTGGAACGGGCGCGTCGCAGAACTGAGTTTACGTTTACGATCGATAAAGCATTTCAACGCGTTATCCAAGAATGCTCGCGTGCCACGCGCCCGAGACAGGGCGGAACGTGGATCACCAAGGAATTCGCGACGACATACACAGCATTACATCGCCAAGGAATTGCACACAGTATCGAGGCTTGGGACTCCGACGGTGAATTAGTCGGTGGCGTTTACGGCGTCGATGCCGGTGGCGTGTTCTGCGGCGAATCGATGTTTTATAAAAAGCCGAATGCCTCGAAGCTCGCGCTTCTTTTTTTGATCGACCACCTTCGTTCACACAGCTCCACCTGGCTCGATGCACAGGTAATGACGCCGCATATCAAAGCACTCGGTGCGAAGGAGATCTCGCGAGCACACTTTCTGAGGAAGCTTGCGACAACTCAGAAACTACGAATCCGTTTGTTCGATCAAATCTCCGTTTCATGCGGAATAACTGATAACTTATAGCTGATAACCGAAACGGAGTCTTTCGTTTTCAGTTTTCAGTTGATCAATTCCAAGGTGTTACAGGCATGAACAAACGGTTCCTTATCTACGGGGCGAATGGCTATACCGGAGAGCTCATCACTCGGTTTGCCATCGAGCGCGGATCGAAGCCGGTCATTGCGGGGCGAAATGAGGCGGCGATAACGACTCTAGCCGAAGAGCACGGACTCGAGCCTCGGGTTTTTTCGTTAGATGAGCGCGAGAAACTTGACGCCGCGTTGCAGGAAGTTGAGGTGGTGCTGCATTGTGCCGGCCCGTTTTCTCTCACGTCTAAAACTATGGTTGAAGCGTGCTTGCGGAATCGAAAACACTACACCGACATCACCGGAGAAATATCTGTTTTTGAGGCGTGCGCCGCGCAAGATAAACGCGCGCAAGAGGCAGGAATTATGATAATGCCGGGCGTCGGTTTTGATGTTGTGCCGACCGATTGCCTTGCAGTACATCTGAAGAATCGTTTGCCATCGGCGACGCACCTCACGCTCGCATTTTATGGTATGGGCCGCTTGTCGCACGGGACGCAGGCGACCATGACAATGAACGTGGGCCGCGGCGGCGCGATCAGAAAAGACGGCAAGATCACCTCCGTTCCCGCGGCTTGGAAAACACGCGAGATTGATTTTGGCGAGGTAAAGAAAACAAGTGTAACAATCCCGTGGGGCGACGTTGCGACCGCTTATCACTCGACCGGCATTCCGAACATAGAGGTCTATACGGTTGCACCCGCAAGCGCGTTAAAAATGATGAAGCTAAGCCGTTATCTCGGCTGGCTGTTTGCGACCGGGCCGTTTCAAAAATACCTGCAAGGCAATATTCCGCCTGGCGGCCCGAGCGATGCGGAACGTGCAAAGGGCAAAACCCTTCTTTGGGGTGAGGCGCGCGACGAACAAGGCAATATCGTCGAATCGCGAATGCAATGTCCAGAAGGTTACACGGTCACGGCTCTTGCCGCGCTCAATATCGCTGATAAGATCCTGGCCGGGAACTTCACGCCGGGATTTCAAACACCCGCAAAAGCCTACGGAGGGGATTTGGTTTTGGAGATCGACGGAGTTACTCGTCAGGACGACTGACCTTGGCGTGAGAATAGTCACCGAGCTTAAAACAACTAAGAACAAAAAACAGACCTATCAAGCCGTCTACCATTCCGGCGGAAAACAGGCTGGTCGGAATCTTCCAGAGAATTCCAGCCTTTCAATATGCGATGTAACATTTATATTTTTCGTTGATAATCCGCCAAAAGTCTTCTAGAATTTCAGAACCGTTTTGATTCGTGGACGTGAAAATGCGTCTTTTTCCTGTTTGGTACCGTACCGTGGCTCGAGGCAATACGGCTGAAACTCTTTTTCCGGAGGAATGTTGTCGATGAAACGCTATCCGGTGATCGCATTTGTTTTCGTCTTTTGCACGGCGGGGGGAGCCGCGGGCACAATTTCTGCATTTCCCTTCTCGTCGCTTGAACATCATTCTGAAGTCATTTTCGATCCCCTCGCCTCCCACACAAGACCGGCGGATGAGTTCGGTATCAAAGAAGTAATCCCGAAGGAATTTCTCCCGCGCTATCAAAAATGGAAGGACGAGCTGCTTGCGACCGAGTATGGCAGAAGCCTGTGGAACTCGTACGCGGGAAATCGCGAATTTCTGCTCACGATCAAAGTATCGGGTTCGCGCAAGTTCGGTGCAGGAACGGACAACTTTGAATGGGATGCGAATGGCAAACTTATTGCGGCCACCGTTACCCTTGGAAAGGATCTTGATAAGGGCTTTCCTGACCCCGTATATTATCCGGTCATGAATTCTCTGTCTTCGCAGAGTGAGCTGCACGGCTCATCCCACGGCATTCTGGCTGCGACCAAATTGGCGCATGAGATCGGGCACGTCGCTTTCACCTCCGAAATAAATAGTTCGTTGTTTCGTAAGCAGAATAAGTTGATGGAGTCTTATTACAAGATCTTCCTCGCTAATGGCTTAAATACCCGCGACCCGCGGCTTATTGCACTCGAAAAGGAATTAGGCGGCCAGCCGATCGCGATTTGGGAAGACCGTGAATACTGGAGCGAGGTAAGCGCGATGCGCTATCTGGTAGAAAAGATCGGCAACGAATCCTTTTATTGCGCGGTTATTAACAAGATCAAGCGTAACGTCAGTGAGTTCGCTCGAAATTATAAGGCCCGTTTCGAAATGAATAACATCGCTGGCAGACCTGCTTGCGCCGATTGAGGTGGGCCTAAGGCTCCAGCCCTGAATTGGAAAAACCAATAAAAGCATTGAAGAGTATTGGTCATACTCTTCGACCGGGCCCGCTTTATCTGGAATCCTTCTTTTTTCGAACAAAATCTACAGAACTTGAACTTTTTTTGAGAAATCAACAAAAAAAGTTAACTTACCGCTTGCATAATTGGTATTACCAATTATAGAATGTCTGCACTTTTAGACTACAAGCGGTCATTCTTTCCAGGATCTTAACCGAATTAAAAGGAAGGTAAGAAGATGAAGAGCCAAATTCGATTTGTTTTTTCAATATTTGCGCTGTTGTTTGTGTTTGCAATGGCGACCCCGGCACAGGAATTCCGCGGCACGATCACCGGCACGGTGACGGACCCGAACGGGGCCGTCGTCCCGGGCGCGAAAGTGACGGTGAAGAACGCCGGCACGAACATTGCCGCTACGGTCACCACGAATGAATCCGGCGCATTTACGGTTCCCTATCTCGTTCCCGGGACTTATTCCGTCTCAGTTGTCGGTGACGGGTTTAAGACTACGACTCGGGAAAGTGTCGATGTAGCAGTCGATGCCCGCATAAACCTGGATTTCAAACTCGAGATCGGCACGTCTGCCGAGGTAAACATCATTGCAGACACCGATGTCATTGAGCGAGGTTCGGTCACAACCGGCACGCAGGTTTCTCGGCGCCAGATCGAAGAGCTCCCGCTTGCCGAGGGCGCGCCCTACACACTTGCCACGCAAGCGCCTGGAATGGTTTACACCGGCGATCCTAATTTTCAGGGCCCCACGGCAAACGGCAATCTCGCCGGCTTTCGATCGAACGGTACCGTTGGTAATCAGGTGAACAGATCCGGGGGAAACGTTATTAATCTCGATGGCTCTCCAAACCTTGCCTATGACGGTCAGGTTGCATTCACCCCCTCATCTGACTCGACACAGGAGTTCAAAGTACAAACGAACTCGTTCGATGCCCAGTTGGGATTTACAGCGGGCGCGACCGTTAGCGTCGCCACAAAGAGTGGAACAAACAAGTTTCACGGAACGGCATACTGGTTCAATCGTGACAAGAGCCGTACCGCTAACAACTTTTTCAACAACAGCGAGGGAATCGATCGTCCGGAACGGAAATATAACAGATATGGATTTACCGTGAACGGCCCGATCATTAAGGACCGGACGTTTTGGATGTTCGCGTTTGAACGGCAGAAGGATAATGTAGCTCAGACGACGACCTACTCTGTGCCTACGATGAAGATGCGTCAAGGCGATTTTTCCGAACTTCTCGCGGTAAATGGCAGTCCGGTCAACATTCCTATCTATGACCCGGCTACCGCGCAGTCGTTAAACAATAGTTGTACGCCGGGCAGCACAGGGACAAGGGTCTGCCGAACCGCTTTCGCGGGGAATATCATTCCTGCCGGCCGTATCTACGGTCCGGCGCTTGCCTTCATGCAGTTCTTCCCCGAACCGAACATTGCCGGTACCGACAACGGAACCCAAAATAATTTCATCACCGACCAAAACCTGATACGCCCGTACAGGTCGTTTTTGGTTAGGATCGACCATAACTTTTCGGAGTCGACACGAATCTTCGGAAAGTATTATAACAGCCACAATACGGAGGACCGTTATAACCTGACGATGGAGCCTGATTCGATCTTCCGAGGCTTCGAAGATCGCGATAACGTCGGTGGGAACGTAGGCGTTACTTCGACACTTAGTCCCAGCTTTATCCTCGATTTACGAGGAAGCTGGGGAAAATTCAAGCTTCGCCGTTATCAGGAAGATCAACCAACCGCGGCGGATCTTGGGTTTACGGGCATTCCGAGTGACCGACAGGGATTTATTTTTCCGAGGTTCGATTTCTCGGGACCGGCTAACCGCATGGAAGTTGGTTCGTTGCGAGCAGACTATAACGATGGACGCGAGCGCCCCTTCGATATGTTCACGTTCCAGCCGACCCTGACGCAGATATGGGGAAATCACACATTGAAGTACGGTTATGACTTCCGGCGACTGCACGAGACCTTCGACTATCAGGGCAATGCGGCAGGCCAGTTTACATTTCAGGGAACATATACGATGCAGCACTCGAGCTCGGGCAACACCGAGCGCGACCGCCCGGGCCGCGACTGGGCATCGTTCTTGCTTGGAATACCTACTGGAGGGCAGATCGACAATCCCCAAGTTTACGATGTTTCGTCGCAATTCCACGGCTTCTTTATTCACGATGATTGGCGGGTAACGCCAAAGCTGACATTGAATTTGGGGCTCCGTTATGAGATCGAAACCGGCTTTAAGGATACGGAAGGCCGAATAGTGGTCGATTTCGACCGGACGGCGCCGAGTCCGATAGCTGCACAGGTTCTTGCCAACTATAATTCGAACACGCCGACCGGAGTACCGATCGGCGCGTTTCAAGATCTTTCCGGCGGTTTCATTTTCGCAAATGGCTCAGAAACCAATCAGCAAATTGACTTTAACAACTGGCAGCCCCGCATAGGTTTTTCTTACGCGTTCGATGCAAAAACGGTGATCCGCGGCGGGTTTGGGATCTTTACCTCCCCATTCCAGATCCTAACTCAGAATGTGATCTTCCAGCCGGGCTTCTCTAGCCCGACTATTTTCACCTCGACCACGAATAACGGCCTGACTGTCAGAACACTTCAGAACCCGTTTCCTAACGGGGTTCTTCCGTCGCCGGGATCTTCACAGGGTCTAATGACATTTGTCGGCCGCGACCTAACGGCGGTAGGCAACAATGGTCCAACGAGCGTAGTCCTCCAGAATGAACGAGAGAATGCTAACTACACCCGGTTCATTATTGGAATCCAGCGGGAGATATGGGGCGGCATCGGCGTTGAGGCGACTTATATCTATTCTCGCGGTTCGAACCTCGCTGTTAACCGGGAACTTAATTTCATTCCTCGTGATTGCGTCCGGGTGACTGACGGACAGCCTTGCCTTGTTGATCTTGCGACGGCGAATCCGGCGACTCTGGTTGCGGACCTCGCAACCGCGACAACCTATCTCAACGCGACGGTACCGAATCCGTTCCGGACACTTGTACCGGACGGCGGTGCCTGGAACTCAAGTACCATCCAGCGACGCCGGTTGCTCACCGCGTTCCCGCAGTTCGGGAATGTGTCGGTGATGGAATACGACGGTTCGAGCACCTTCAATTCGATCCAGCTTCAGTTCGTGAAGCGATTTACCCAAGGACTGTCGTTGAACGGCTCGTACACGTGGATGCATGATCGTTTGAAGGATCAATATCTGAACCCGCAGGACACGGAATTGACGGAGTATATTTCGCCGTTCGAACGTCCGCACCGCTTTACCTTCTCCGGTATTTACGAGCTGCCTTTCGGAAAGGGAAAAAAATGGGGCAATAGCTGGAACGCTGTAGTTGACGCCTTCTTCGGCGGATGGCAACTGCAAGGTCTGTACGAATGGCAAAGCGGCGAACCACTCATGCTTCCCAACGCGTTCTATAGCGGTGATATTACTCAACTGCAAAGTTTCCTCGGCGAAAAAGATTCCGAGGGCAGGCGCTATGGCGTGGATATCCGAGCCTGGGACAATAGCGGGTTCGCGATAAATGGAACGGTTCCGGGTGTCGCTAACAATCACACAAGCGGAAGCGCCATTTCGTTGCGGAATATACCGATCACGACGGACGGCCTGCGGAATCAGCGGTTCTTGAAGTTCGACGCCGGCATCTCAAAGAGCTTCAAGATCAAAGAGGGGATGAAGATCCAGGTGCGTATTGAGGCAATTAACGTGCTGAACAGCCCCTATTTTTCGGCCCCGAATCTTACTCCAAGCAGCAGCGATTTTGGATTTACCTCGGCGCCGGTTCGTCAACCGCCGCGTGATATTCAGATCGGCGGACGATTTACGTTCTAGTCAACTATCGGGAGGTTGACTGGTAAAAATGCGCTGCATACAGCTCTCCAATTGGAAACTTATGCAGCGCATTTCTTTCGCAAGAATTAATAGATAGTCCGCATCGAAGTACTTCGATTTTCAGATGTTTAGGCTCCTGTACATTTCGGTGTTTGCGCTTCTTGCCGCAGCGAATACGTTTGCTGCGGGGAAAGGCTGCGAGATTCGGGTATCAGCCGACAGCGGGGCAGACGTACGTACTGTTTCCCACGCGATCGAGAAGGTGCCGGTAAATAACACGTCTCGCTGCGTGATCCGGATTGCGCCGGGAACGTATAAGGAGCAGGTTCGTGTTCCGGCAAATAAGCCGTATGTCTCGTTCATTGGTGAAAATGCGGAGAAAACCGTGCTGACTTTCAACATTTCGAACAAGGATGCCGGTTCCACATCGGCAGCGTACGCGACATACATCGGCGGGCACGATTTTTACGCGGAGAACATTACCTTCGAAAACTCATTCGGCCCCGGCTCGCAGGCCGTCGCAATTCTTGTTGAAGCGGACCGTGCAGTCTTCAAAAAATGTAGGTTCCTCGGTTGGCAGGACACTCTCTATGCCAAGAACGGACGCCAGTATTACAAGGACAGCTATATCGAAGGCCACGTCGATTTCATTTTCGGGCAGGCGGCGGCGGTTTTCGAGAATTGTCACGTTCACAGTAAAGGCGACGGCTACATCGCGGCTCCGATGCGCTT
>DATFEW010000186.1:0-5338 GCA_035250805.1 Pyrinomonadaceae bacterium | reverse complement strand
ATACATCATCCGCGCCAATCCCAACTTCAACGTGACTGCCGTCAACCGCTCGAACGGCGACTTTCAAACGCGCAACGCACTCGGTGGCCCACAGGGCATGGGTTACGAGTACATCGAGAAGCACGATTGGAAGCGCGAAGCGCAGCAGGCGGGCGAAGAAGCCTTGATGAAGTTGAAAGCGAAGTCCGTCGAGGCCGGCAAATATGACCTGGTACTTCATCCCACTCATCTTTGGTTAACGATTCACGAATCGGTGGGCCATCCGACGGAACTCGATCGTGCGCTCTGGATGGAAGCGAATTACGCCGGCACGAGTTTCCTGACCCCGGACAAGATCGGCAAACTCCAGTTCGCGTCGAAGATGGTCAACTTCGTTGCCGATAGAACTCAGCCGAACGCACTCGCCACCGTCGGTTACGACGACGAGGGCGTACCAGGCCAAAGCTGGCATCTGGTCAAGGATGGCGTGTTTGTCGATTGGCAGACGACACGAGATACGGCAAAGCTCATCGGAAAAAATAAATCATACGGGTGCCTGCACGCCGATAGCTGGAACAGTGTTCCCTTCCCGCGTATGCCGAATGTTTCGCTTACTCCGTCGAAGGACAACGTCTCGATGGACGATCTCGTAGCGGGTGTCGACAAAGGCATTTTGATCTACGGACGCGGGAGCTATTCGATCGATCAGCAGCGGTACAACTTCCAATTCGGCGGACAGACGTTTTGGGAGATCAAGGGCGGCAAGGTCGGAGGGATGCTCCGCGACGTTGCTTACCAGTCTCGAACCACAGATTTCTGGGGTTCGCTGGATGGGCTCGGTGGACAGGCGACGTATGAGATCCCGGGCTCTCCGAATGACGGCAAGGGTGAACCCGGCCAATCGAACGCCGTTTCGCACGGTTGCCCGCCCGCGAGATTTAGGAACATCAACATTTTGAACACCGCGTCAGGAACGAATGCCGCGCCGCTGGAGGAGGATCATAACTGATGCTGTTTACGGAACAAGAAGTAAAAGCGCTCACAAGTAAAATTCTTTCGATGACGACGGCGGGCGATGCGTCGGCCGGGGTTGGAAGTAACAAGCAGTCGCATCTCCGGTTCGCCGCCAACAACGTTCTGACGAGCGGAATGCGCGAGACGAGAAATGCAAACGTCGTTGTTTGGATAGATGGGAAGCGCGGATCTGCGTCGACCAACGACCTTGACGACGCAAGCCTGAAAGCAATGGTCGAACAGGCCGAGAAGATAGCACGCAATGCACCGCGCGATCGCGAGTATATGCCTACGCTCGGCAAGCAGACGTATAAACCGGTCAATAGCTACTTTGAAGCCACCGCAAATCTTTCTTTAGTTGACCGGGCAAAGCAGATCGGCGCGATCATCAACGAACTGGAGAAGAACAATGTCATCGGCGCAGGATTTCATTCAGCCAGTGCCCAGGCCGGCGGCAACGCAACTAAGAACGGCAACTTTGAATATGAGCGTTCGACGGGCGTTGGATTGTCCGTAACATCGAGAACTCCTGACGGGCAAAGCTCAGGATATTTCCTTCGAAGTCATAACGACATTTCGAAGCTCGATACGATGCGGATCGCGAAGGAATCGATCCGTAAGGCACTGGACGGGCGCGGGGCGCGCGCGATCGAACCCGGAATCTACACGGTGATTTTAGAACCGCAGGCGGTCGCGGATCTCATCGGCGGTTTTGGGTTCGGTTTCAATGCGCGCTCGGCAGATGAAGGGCGCAGCCCGTTTTCTGCTCCGGGCGGGAAGACGAAATTGGGTGAGAAGGTCTTTGATGAGAAGGTCACGATCTATAGCGATCCGTGGCATCCCGATCTGCCGGGGTCGCAATCGGCCCAGGGCGGCATCCCAGCACAGCGGATCACGATGATCAACAAAGGCGTTCTCGAAAATCTAACCTACAACCGTTATTGGGCGGCTCAAAAAGACAGACAGCCGACACCGGGCCCGGTGAATACTATTTTCGAAACGAGCGGGCCGACGCACACGATCGAAGAGATGATCAAATCGACGCCGCGCGGCATTTTGGTAGGACGGTTTTGGTATATCCGGACGACGGATCCACGGACGGCCAGCTCGACCGGCCTGACGCGCGACGGGGTTTGGTGGATAGAGAACGGCAAGATCGCTTATCCGCTAAAGAATTTCCGATTCAACCAATCGACGGTCAAGATGCTGGGGCCTGGCAATGTGTTGATGGTAGGAAAACCGGAACGCGTTGGCAGCTCTGAGGGCGGCGGCGGTTCGCTACTTCCGGCGTTGAAGCTGAGGGAGTTTAATTTTACATCGCAATCAGAAGCGGTTTGAAGGGGACCCTATTCAGATCCGGTCAATATGGTTTATTATTTGAGAAGGATGTTTCGGCATCCTTCTTTCCTTTCTAACCCTCTTTTTCGTCATTTACGATGAGCTTTATCACTACAAGCTTTGAATCCCTGACCGGTTTGCCGGAACTGGTTGCATACATTTTTGCGTTCGTGCTTGGAGCGATCATCGGCAGTTTTCTGAATGTGATCATTCACCGGGTTCCAAACGAGGAATCGATCGTATTTCCAAATTCTAAATGCCCAAAATGCCAAACGCCGCTCAAACCTTATGACAACATCCCGATCCTCAGCTGGCTCGTGCTCGGTGGCAAATGTCGAAATTGTAAGGAAAAGATAGCGGTTCGATACCCCGCCGTCGAACTGCTTACCGCTCTTTCTTTCGTCCTGGTTTATTGGCAGATCGGTTTCGATCCGATGCTTTTTGTCGGGCTGGTCTTCGTTTCCGTGATGATCGCGTTGATGTTCATCGATGCGGAGCATATGATCCTCCCGAACGTGATCACATATCCGTTCGTTGCTTTCGCGTTCGCGGTTCGCATAGTTTACCCGATCGCTTTCGGCACCGTTTTTAGTGACATGACCTATCCCCCGCTCGCCTCGTTATCGACATATCCCGCCTGGGTCGTATCGCTTGCCGGGGCCGTTCTAGGTGCGATCGCGGGGGGCGGGTCGTTGTGGCTTGTCGGTGCTATTTGGAAGAAGCTACGCGGCGTTGAAGCGATGGGATTGGGCGATGTCAAGATGATGGCCGGTGTCGGTGCGCTGCTTGGTTGGAGGCTCGCGGTCCTGTCTATTTTTCTTGCCGCGTTCGCCGGCGCATTGATTGGGATCATCGTTATAATGCGACAAAAGGATAGGAACTTTCAGGCGCAGATACCGTTCGGCATCTTTCTAGGGATTGGCTCTATCGTCGCGTTTCTTTTTGGTGAGCAAATGATCGCCTGGTACACGCGAATGTTCATACCGACATGATCATGCCGCGGAAGACATTTTTTCGACACATGCGGCAGAACAATAAAACACTCTCGTACCCAGTTTGATCGCTTTGGATTCGGGCACCCAGATTCCGCATTTTGCACAATTTACCAGCGGCCCCTTTACCGCCTCAGCGGGTTCGGCCATTTCATTTCTGCGGCCTACCCTCGCCGAACGCAGCACCGTCCAAATTCGATAGATCGCGCCGATATGTGCGCGATATCGATAAGCGGTCAGCGCCAGGATCGCCGCGATCACCAAAAGTATGAAGAAGGCTTCTCTCATTTCGCGGGCGCGTTGTTGATCAGTTCCGACAGCTCCGCGATCGAGCCGTTCTGCGGGTTTACTTCGCGAAGTTTCGAAAGCTGTTTACTGGCCTCTTCGAACTTGTTTTGTTTCACAAGAGTTTGAACATAAAACTGTAGGGCTCTTTCGTGTTTTGCATCCTTCCCTAGCGACCGCTCGAATTCGGCCGCGGCCCGCTCGAGATCAGGCGGCTGCTGGAGGTAATACGTAAGCCCGAGGTCTGTTATCAATCCAACATCGTCGGGACGTGTCTTTAGGGCTGTTTCGTATGAGGTTCGAGCCCGGGCCAACGCGTCGTTATCTTTATTAAAGTACCCGATGTCAAAATGTGCATTACCAAGCGCCGTCAGAACGTCCGCGTCTTTTGGATCGAGCCGGTTTGCACGTTCGAGGATCGGGATCGCGCGTTCTATCACGGCGGCATCCTGTTTTATCGCTCCGTAGCGATACAAGCCGATGCCGAGACTTTTCTGAAACTGAAAATTCTGCGGATCACGTTCCGCTTCGGCGACCTTGGCCTGGATCTCATCTTCTGACAGCGAAGAGTCGGACGATGATCCGGGGCCCGGCGACGCTTTTGCAGCTTCGAGTTCGGATCGCAGCCGCTCAGTTTCACTACGGTTTATGCTGTTCGCAAGAAGAAAACCGCCGACGAAGGCCGCTAGGCCAACGATCGCCGCTATCAAATAATACTTTCCCTGCACGAATCCGAGTCTATCAAATCGCCAACTCAAAAATGAAAACGTCGCTCCATTTTACGGAGTCGACGCTTCCGGCTTCTCGGTTTTACGATCTATTTCTTTCCGGTTGGCGGAATGTATGGAAGGTCCTCTGCGCGCCGCCTCACCGGTGGGTCGGTCGATCGACGCCTGGGGACGGCATTCGTATTCCTTCGATCCACGCTTCCCGCAGGAAGTCCCTGTCCGTGAACCGCTTCGACAAGGATCCGGGTGATCTCCTGCGAAAGAGTTCGATGTTGGGCGGCCGCTCGTCGGCGGAGCGATTCCTTTAGTTCGTTCGGCACATACGCACCGATAAAAACTCCCTTTCGATTTGCCATATACTTATGTCGATCTCCCGTGGAAGAATCGCGTGGGCGCCGTCAGCAGTCGGACGTGCCTTGTAAGCCGAATTCTGTTTTCGCCCTGAGGCGAACAGCGATCATTCATCTGGGCCGTTCGTTACCGAACGGCTCAAGCGGCCTACCCGAAAACGACGCCTGTCTCTCGACGGACTCGGAACCGGGCCGGTTCCTTTTCGTTTTCCTATTTGGCCTTGCACCGCGAGGAGTTTACCTGGCCGCGAGTGTTACCACCCGCGCCGGTGAGCTCTTACCTCACCGTTTCACCCATCACCTCTCGAAAGAGGCTGGACTGTTCTCTGTTGCACTTGTCGTCACCCGCTGTTCACGGGCGCCCGGATGTTATCCGGCTCGCTGCCCTTTGGTGTTCGGACTTTCCTCTCCTCTTGCGAGAAGCGACCGCCCGGCACGTCCAACTGCTTGGCTTATTCATTATAGCAAAAAAATGTTGAACAACAAACAAATCCAATCAATCGGTAATTTGTCAGCATGCAGTCGGTTATACTTGTAGTGTGGAAATAGAAGCAGCGACAATACAGTGGTGGGCAAAACGTTTTGCCGTTGGGGTCGCAGCGTTTATCCTTCTTCATTTTCTCATTCACGACGATGTCGTAGCTTTTGTGGT
>DATFEW010000140.1:0-8054 GCA_035250805.1 Pyrinomonadaceae bacterium | reverse complement strand
CCGTTGCTGCGTCTCGACACGGTGCCAAAGTTTGTCCAGCTCATAAAGCTGTGTCAGGAGAAAGTGGGAATGGGATCGGCACGTGTTCGTCCGCCGCGACTCGAGCTGACGGGCGCGGAGTTTGACGAGACAGTCGCGCTGATCGATAAGGCTCTTGCGACGCGGCCCAAAGAAGTTGCAGAAGCGCGCACGCAGTAAGGGCACCATTTATGGATCTCGATCTCAAAGGCACGTCTATGATCGGCTTTTCCCGGGGCAGCCAAACCGCGGATGTTTTTCGCGCGTTCGATCCGACAACCGGAAGTGAGATCGAGCCCACCTTTGACTCGGCTACCTTAGACGAGCTTGACCGGGCCGCGTCGCTTGCAGACGATGCACGATTAACATACGGAAATCTTTCCGGGAGCGAACGCGCAAGATTTCTACGCTCGATCGCTGACAATATCGAATCGCTCGGCGATACATTGATCCGGCGTGCGTCGCTCGAAACTGCGTTGCCGAATAAGCGTTTCGTTGGCGAGCGGGCGCGAACATGCGGCCAGCTACGGATGTTTGCCGATCTCCTGGATGAAGGTTCGTGGGTAGATGCACGAATAGATCACGCGATCCCCGACCGCGAACCGATCCCGAAACCCGATGTTCGCTCGATGCTTAGACCTCTCGGCCCTGTCGCAGTGTTTTGCGCGAGCAATTTTCCTCTCGCCTACTCGGTGGCCGGCGGTGACACGGCGTCCGCGCTTGCGGCAGGATGTCCGGTGATCGTCAATGGACATACGGCTCATCCCGGTACAGCGGAATTCGTTGGCATGGCTGTTTCAAACGCTGTGAAAGAATGCGGCATGCCTGAAGGCACGTTCAGCTTGTTGTTTTCGTCCGGATACGAGATCGGACAGGCCCTTGTAAAGCACCCGGCGATCAAAGCTGTCGGCTTCACAGGTTCGCGAAAAGGCGGCCGTTCATTAATGGACATCGCCGCGGCCCGGACGGAACCCATCCCTGTTTACACAGAAATGAGCTCGGTAAATCCGACATTCATTCTTCCGAGCGCCGTGAAAGAGCGGGGTGATGCGATCGCCGCCGGACTGCATGCTTCGGTCACGGGCGGCGTCGGCCAATTCTGCACAAAGCCCGGCCTTGTGTTCGTGCCGGGCGACGAAGGCACTGACGTTTTTGTTTCTAAAGTTCGCGGCCTCGTTACTGGGTCAGAGCCATTGCCGCTTCTTACAAAAGCGATTCAGAGCAATTACGATGAGGCTAATCGCCATCGCGAAATGGAAGTCGAAGTAGCTGCCGCCAACAACAAAAGCGGCCTCGAAGGATTTAGTGTCAACCCGTCAATTTTCGAGACCTCGGCAATTTCATATCTGAATACACCCGACCTCAATGAAGAGATCTTTGGCCCGACGACCCTGCTGATAAGATCGAACGATCACGATGAGCTTCTCAGGATCGCGCGATCGCTCGAAGGACAATTGACAGCGTCGGTACACGGCACGGAGGAAGACCTGAAAGAATACGCAGACCTGATCGCGGTCCTCGAAACAAAGGTCGGCCGGCTCATATTCAACGGCTTTTCTACCGGCGTAGAGGTCTGTCCGTCGATGGTGCACGGCGGGCCCTATCCCGCGACTTCTGACGGACGTTGGACCGCAGTCGGCACGCGCGCCATCGAACGATTTGCTCGGCTTGTCTGTTATCAGAACTTCCCCGATGAGGCCCTGCCGGATGAACTAAAGGAAAGGAATCCTCTTTCTATCCAACGGTTGGTTGATGGCAAAATGGGATGATCATTCAGAGTTGAATCCCGAAGCTTTCAATACGAAGTCAGGCATCTTCGGTTCACTGGGTTCGAGGAAATCGCGTCCCTTGGCAAGGGCCCATCGATGCAACCACGAAATGCCGGCCGGACCCGTAAACGTATCACTAAGCCGATACGCCTCGTCTTTCAATGCCTCCTCAAGCGTTATGAACTTATAGCCCCGCCGCTTGAACATCGCCGCCAGGTCGTCGAAGTAATCCGAATTCACAAAATTCGCATGGATAAGCAGCGTCTGTGGGATCTCGCGCCCAAAGAGCTTCTTCGATTGGCGTTCCCAATAGTCGATCTTCGCCTCCATGTACGGCACATATGCCTCGCCAACCCGTTTCATCAGCACCTTATCGCCGGCGTCAAATGCCCTGTCGTACGCCGCGGAATAAATGTAATCCGCGTTGTCTACAGTAACCGGGGCGATAGAGTATCCGTGCTGGTTAAGAAACTCGAGGAACGGTGTCTTCACCTCCATTGAAAGGCCAGTGTGAAGGTACGGATGCCGGAAATATCTGATCTTTTTTCCATTCGCGGCAAGAAGTTCGCGCGTGATCGGTTCACCCTTTAATAGATCAGCCTGAAATTCCGCGAGAGCGATCGCATTCAAACTTCGATGAGAAAACGTATGGTTACCAAGCTCCAAACCTGCATCGACCCACATTCTCAACAGATCGACTTGTTTTTCATCCCGCTTTCCGTCGACGTACAACTTGTTCTCGTTCACAAACCCGATTGCGGGGACCTTCGCCTTCCTTACGTGCCCAAGAAGTTTTCGCGTGATCTCCTGGCGATTTTTGATATCGCGTCGCGTCGAGACTACCGGCAGATCATCGATGGTAACGGCGATCGTCCGATTAGGCACCTGTGCAAAACCATCGATCGCAAGAACGAATAAGACAATTAGGATTAGACGGTTCATCGTGGATGCTGACTTGCTGATTGCCGAATACTGAATGCTATTTTGCGAACACTTGTGAAAAGTCTCCGAACGACTTGAATTCAATGGCATTCCCGCTCGGATCGAGGAAGAACATCGTCGCCTGCTCGCCCGGTTCGCCCGCGAAGCGAATCTTCGGCTCGATAATGAATTTCACGCCCTTCGATCGCAAACGTTCTGCTAGTCCGCGCCACTCGTCCATCGGCAAGATTATTCCGAAGTGCGGCACAGGCACATCGTCGGCATCAACAGGGTTACGCGACTTCACGCCCGCTCCGTTCTCTGAAAGGTGCGTTACGATCTGATGGCCGTAGAGGTTGAAATCGATCCAGCGTTCGCTGCTCCTGCCTTCTTCGCATTCCAAAATACCGCCGTAGAACTCACGCGCGGCATCAAGATCATGCACCGGAAAGGCAAGGTGAAAAAGATTCTTCATCTGTGAATTAAATTGCTTTTGCGATTTGCCGAATGGCCCCTAAGTGATACGCCGTATGGGCGATCAGGCCCATCGCCATCCCGACTCGAAGCTCGTTCCAGTCTTCGACCGAGGCCAGGCATCGCAGCGTTTCTTCATAAGCTTTTTTCACGCTGTCGCGCAATGCGTCCCATTCCGCGTCGTTCACGGTTTCGATAAGCCAACTGTCGTCCCAATTCACCCGCTCGGTTCGTCCGTTGATGAACTCGCACAAACGATCAAGATAAAATTTCGCGTGCTCGGTCTGTGCCGCGATCGTCGTTCCTTTAAAATCCCTTGAGGCCGCTTCCGCCGAAACCGCCTCGAGCGTGCTGAAAATGCCGACGCCTCGATCGAGATACGCGCTTGGCTGGCCGTCGAGCGATCCCTCGAAAGTTTCACGCAGAAGATAAGCGGCCGCTTCGACGAAAGACTTTGCCGGTATCGCAGCCACTTCATTCTTACTTTGAGCTGTTTCCATTTGTGCTAACCTCGTTCGTTGTGCAGCCAAACATCGAAAAATTAGTCGCCGAATTGCGCCTCTCTCTTGCAAATTCGACCTTCGTAAAGCTTACTTTAAGCAATTATAAAGGTGATGATGAGCATCTGCAAAAGATCCTCATCCGGCTGGTAGATACGAAAAAAAGCAAGCGGCTGGTGTTTCAATCCAGATACGATAACCGCGACATCGTAAAGAACTTCGACTTTGACGATGGATCCGCCAGGATCGCCGAATACCTGAAGACGGGTTTTCGCAGCGCCCATCTGTTCACAACCGAGCGCGATTTCCAGCTTACGATCGGCAAAAAGAATTCACGCCTGATCCAAGGCAAGCCGACGTTCCGTCAGCAGCCTGACACGTTGCACGACCGTAAGAAGAAACATTTGATAGATCCGTCCGCGTACTACCTGAAAGCGCTCCGCATCACAACCGACAGCGGGCAGATCCGAGCTGATCAACGCGACAAGTGGACGCAGATAAACAAGTTCGTCGAGATACTCGCGGGCCTCGTCGCAAACTCTTCACTTAAAGATAAATCAGAGCTTCGCGTCGTCGATATGGGCTCGGGCAAAGGCTATCTCACATTCGCCGTCTTCGATTTTCTTTCATCCTTCATCTTTCATCCTCTATTCCTTTCGGTGACTGGGGTCGAGCAACGTAAGAACCTCGTCGATATCTGCAATGATATTGCACGAGCCTCGGATCTTCAGGGATTGAAATTCATTCAAAGCACGATCGTCGATTTCGACCCCGGCGATGTCGACATCCTGATCGCCCTTCACGCGTGCGACACCGCCACGGACGACGCTTTGTACAAAGGGATCAAAGCCTCGGCGGAGATCGTCATCGCCGCGCCCTGTTGTCACCACGAACTGAAGAAACAGATCAAACCGCCTGAGCTTTTCGCCGGCATTCTGAAACATCACGTTATGCTCGAGCGTACTGCAGAAACATTGACAGACGGTATTCGTTCAATGCTGCTCGAAGCGAACGGCTACAAAACGAAAATGTTCGAGTTCGTGGCAACGGAACACACGCCCAAAAACAATTTACTCGTCGCAATAAAACACGTGCAGACCAAAGGGCAAAACGGACTACGTGGACAAATCGAGAGAATACGAACCGAATTCGGGATCGAACATCACAGATTAGCAGATCTATTAGATCAGTGAGGAGCCTGACGAGTATGCGATCTGAAGCAACTACAACTGCTGAGTATCTAGCAAATCTTCCGGATGATAGAAAAGCTGCGATGTCGAAATTGCACAAGATTGTCAAAAAGAACCTGCCGAAAGGATTTCAGGAGGTGATGGACGGCATGATCGGATGGGTCGTACCGCATAAACTATATCCGCCCGGGTATCACTGCGACCCGTCGCAGCCGCTGCCGTTCATCGGCCTCGCGTCTCAAAAGAACTACATTGCGCTCTACCACATGGGCCTCTACTCGGATGACAAGCTGCTTCATTGGTTCAAGACCGGGTGGGCGAGGGCGTCAAAAAAGAAACTTGATATGGGAAAATGCTGCATTCGGTTTAAGAAACAGGACGACATCCCGTACGAGCTGATCGGTGAGCTCGTGTCAAAGGTTACGCCACAGCAATGGATCGACGAATACGAATCATCTTTTAGAGAAAGCAGAACGAGACGCCGGCGGCAATCTTGACTATTTTGTAGTGTTTAACGTAATATTATGGTTTGCCTTTATAACAGCGAGGCAACAGAAGGTACATAATGAAAGCAGAAATTCATCCTAAATACGAAGTGATCGACGTCACCTGCGCATGCGGACATTCGTTCAAGACACGTTCTACGCATAATGGTGAGCTTCATATTGAAATTTGTTCCGAATGCCATCCGTTCTTTACGGGAAAACAGAAATTGGTTGACACCGCGGGACGCGTAGACCGCTTTAACAAGCGCTACGCACGCGGTGCCAAAGCAGAAGCTTGATCGATGAGGTCTTTTACCGACAGATATTAGCTACGCAAAATTAGACGCTGACGCTTTGGCGCCGTTCGATAGAGGTGTGACGTGATCACGCAACGCGATAGGTGAAAAAAGGTCGGCGTTTTTGATTGCGGATTTCCTTTTTTCGGCATCTAAAGACCAGACGTTTTTTCGTCTTACTGATATGAAAAAGAGAAGATCAGCCAAAATGCTTAGGTTTATTCATACGGTTTTCGCCATGGAGCGCGACCTGATCGTCGGCGGTCAGGCCGTTATGGAGGGCGTGATGATGCGCACCCCGTCTGCGTACGCCATCGCGTGCCGTAAATCGACCGGCGAGATCGTTACAACCGCGAAAAGCCTGCCGCGATGGAGCGACAAGTACAAATGGCTTTCGTGGCCTGTGCTTCGCGGCGGTGCAACGCTTATCCAGTCGTTAGGACTCGGTATCAAGGCGCTCAACTTTTCCGCACGTATCTACGAAGAAGATCTTAAGGCACAGGAAGAGGCCGCAAAGGAAACGGCGGTACAGGCCGAACCTTTACTTGCCGAAGGCACGACGAATGAAGATTTTACAAAAGCTCCGGCAAAGGTCGTGATGCCCGAAAAGAAGAACGAGAAAAAGTTTGCCCAATCGGCTAGCGCGATCGGCTCCATTACTTTCGCTCTTGTCTTCAATGTTCTTCTTTTCATCGTGGCTCCCCTGCTGTTGACGAACGTTGCTTTTATCGCCCTTGGTTGGGCCGAAGCACCTGTCATCCCTGCGGACGCCGGCTGGTATCAAACGGGCAGGGCCTATATGTGGGAGGTAAAGCCCGATTCGTGGATCGCGTTCAACCTGATCGACGGCCTGATACGAATGTTCTTCTTCGTTGTGATGATCGTCTCGATGTCGTATCTGAAAGACATCCGTCGCGTGTTCGAATATCATGGCGCAGAGCATAAGACCGTATTCACCTGGGAAAAGGGCCTCGATCTCACGCCCGAAAATGCGCACGAACAACGCCGCCAACATCCGCGGTGTGGGACCTCATTCCTAATGGTCGTGATGCTTGTTGCGATAGTACTGTTTTCCGTGATCAGTTTCGATGCGATGTGGATGAACATCCTGGTCCGTATCGCGCTGATGCCGCTGGTCGCCGGCCTTTCCTATGAAGTGATCCGCTATGCCGCGAAAAAAGAATCGGGCGCGATCTTCAAGTTTATGACCAAACCAGGCCTATGGCTCCAAAATATAACGACCCAGGAACCGGACGCCGAGCAGCTCGAGGTTGCGATCAAGGCCCTCGATGAATCGCTAAAGCTTGAACCGGCTACTTAACGCAAAGACACCAAGAATCAAAGCCGCAAGTTTTTCTCTTGCGTCTTAGCGGCCTTTCGCGACTTTGCGTTGAAATCTCTTTATGTTTGAAAAGCTCGCACAAATCGAAAAAAGCTACGACGAACTGACCCATCAGATCTCGCAACCCGAGTTTATGTCGGACATGTCCGCGTATGCGAAGTTGATGAAGCAGCATCGCTCTCTTGGCGAGATAGTCGAGAAGTACCGCGACGTTAAGAAGCTACAGGACGATCTAGCCGGTGCAAAAGAGCTTGTCAATGTCGCGGACGACCCGGACATGCGGGAAATGGCCATGGCGGAAGTTGCCGAGATCGAGTCAAAACTTCCCGACGCGGAGGAAGCGTTGAGATTTCTGCTCCTGCCGAAAGACCCGAACGATGAGAAGAACGTTATCCTCGAGATCAGGGCTGGTACCGGTGGTGACGAGGCAACGCTCTTTGCTGCTGAGATGCTACGTATGTATGCGCGTTATGCAGAGCGGCAAGGCTGGAAAATGGAGATCATGGACGCGGCCGACACGGGTGTTGGCGGCATCAAGGAAGCGTTTGCAATGATCGAGGGTGACAACGTGTATTCGAAAATGCGTTACGAATCGGGCGTCCACCGTGTTCAGCGCGTCCCGCAAACCGAGTCGAGCGGCCGCATCCATACATCAGCGATCACAGTTGCGGTTTTGCCGGAGGCGGAGGAAGTCGATGTACAGATCGACCAGAACGATCTGCGGATCGACACGTTTTGTTCGTCCGGCCCGGGCGGCCAGTCTGTGAACACGACCTATTCGGCCGTGCGTATAACGCACCTGCCGACGAACACCGTCGTTTCGATGCAGGACGAAAAATCGCAGATCAAGAACCGCGAAAAGGCGATGCGGGTTCTCCGCGCGCGGCTTCAGGAAATAGAAGAACAAAAGCAGCACAATGCGCTGGCTAGCGAACGCAAATCGCAGGTCGGCAGCGGCGACCGCTCTGAAAAGATCCGTACATACAACTTCAAGGAAAATCGCGTCACGGACCACCGCATCGGGTTAACGGTCCACCAACTGGATCTTGTAATGGAAGG
>DATFEW010000137.1:0-3821 GCA_035250805.1 Pyrinomonadaceae bacterium | reverse complement strand
CCGATCCGTGCGATAAATTCGCTCTCGCTCATTTTCGCGGCGTCGGCCCCGCGCGTCCATTCGTCAACGCGGCTCTGTCCGGCGTTGTATGCGGCCAGGGTCATCGCCGTTTCCGCGGGACGTCCGCGATAATAGGCACGAAGTTTTTCAAGGTACCAGGAGCCGATCTGTATGTTTCGTTCCGGGTTTTGGAGAAGAGGTTTGACACTTTCAGCCGCCTGCCGCTCGAACTCAGCCAGGCCGGTTTCCTTCGCCCACTCGCGTGCAACCAACGGTGTCACCTGCATTAGCCCTATCTCGCCATCCTTTCCAACGGCCGTCGTCCTGAAATATGTTTCCTCATTGATAAGCGCCCAGATCAGTGTCTCATCGATATTGAATACGCGTGCCTGTCGGATGATGACTTCGTCGTATCGATGCACCCAGTAGTCTGTAAAAAAATACCAGCCCGCTACGAAGATCACCGCGAGAATAAATAGGCAAGACAATAAGTAGCGGCGCATAAAGTGGCACTCGTACGAGTGAATTAAATCACAAAAGCGGCGAGACAGAACATCTGCCGATGGAGCTATTTTTTCTTTGTTACGGTTCGGCCTGTAGATCCGTGATTCCCACTTATAGTGCGGTCTGCCATTGAGTGTCGCTGCGACCTTTCAAATCCCTTTCCGCTTCGCGCCATTTCGACGAAAAGATCGACATCGAAATCTGCATCGCGCGCCATTTCTTCGCGTATGGCGATCAGGATCTCCAAAAATCGGGGCCGGCGGTACATACACTAACTATGCACCAAAAATTCCGGGGTGACGATAGCAGGTGAAAAAAAACCGGCCGCGGTATTGAAGAGCCTGATCCGGGCCTGTTTGCGGACGTTAGCGATGTGACCAAAGTTCCATGTGACGAAATAATCGATCTTATTGAACGATGCAAGTGCGATGTGGAGGGCGTCTGCAAGGTATTTCCGATGAAAAATGCCGCGTGAGAGATAACCATCTGCAAGCATCGAAGCTTCGTCGGAAAGCGGTAGCTGCTCGAATGCGTCTATGAGTCCAAGGTAACCGGTTCGGTGCGGTTCCTTAAATCTTTCAAGCTCGCGGCGCACAAGCAGCGAAGTGAAGACCTCGTATTCGGAAAGCTCATGCTCGAACCACCGAATTGTAAGATCGCGGCGGAGCGTATCTTCATTATCCAGATACGAACCTATAACGGAAGTTTCGAGGTAAAGAGACAATTTCATCGAAAAAAAGGCGATCAGTTGTCGGAACGTACCGGCGTAAACATAAGCCGGGAGTTCTTAAAATCGAATGTCATCCGGTAGTTCAAAAAGAAATTGCCCCCGAGGATCCCGGACTGCTCGAAACCTGAAGCGTCGTTGATCATGTTCAGATCGAGTGCGATCGCGGTGATACTGTCACGGGAATGGTCGCCAAATTTTATGCGCGGCAATGTAAAGGATTCAACATTCTCGGTTACCCCGGCCGCGCCCACTACACGAAGCACGTCTTTTCTCGGCAGCGAACTGATCGGTTCGCGGCGGGCGATCGTATGCGAGACAACTGAGACGCTCGCGCCGGTATCGACAATAAAATTCATAGGGTCGTCCACGCCATCCATCTGGACCTCGCCGCTCAAAAATCCGCTTGATGTAAGCCGCAACGGCAAAGTTATGTTCCCCGAGCTCGAATCAACCTCCACCGGCTGATCGGCACTATTTCGGATGAGGCTGAATTTTTTATCACCGTAATCCACTGTCGTCAGGAACTTCGATATGAGCGATATTCCAATATAGCCATCAATGTTGTGGGCATTCTGATGGAATTCGCGAATGTAAACAGGAACGTTCTTGATCCTCGTCAAACCGATCTCGATCTCGCGCACAAATCCGTAGACGATCTCAAAACGCCCATTTCCGCCGATGCCCTTGGCGAAACCTCCCCGGGCAACAGGCTTGATCTTCAGGCGTTTTGCGGTTTGATTCGAAATAACGGAAATGCCGGATCCCGTATCGAGAACAAATCGCAAAGGCTCCGGGCGTCCATTTACCTTCAATTGTACCACCGGCCGGTTTCCGGCCAATTCAAGATCGACCGTCGACTTATTTGAGCCCCCGATCACGTATAAGGAGGATTGATGCCCAAGATACTCCAGGAAAACGACCAGTCCCTTGATACGAGCGCGGCGATCGTCGTCCGTATTTTTTGATACGAGAAGGAATTTCTTGTAGGCGTTTGCCGCTTCCTGAAATTTCTCGGATCGAGCCGCCACCTGTGCAAACGAAAATAGATAGTCGGGATTTTCGGGCGATCTGAAAACAGCCTCCGCGAGAAAGTCGAGGCTTCTGGACAATCGATTCTCATAAAACTCAAGCAGCCCATAACTTGCCAGCGCTAGATTCTCATCGGAATTCAAAGTAAGCGCCCTGGAAAGGATCATTCGAGAATCATTGAACCGCCCCGCCGCCAATAACACTGAACCCAGTACTGCAAAAGCGTACGAATTCTTGGGTTCCTCTTTTGCGATCGCATAGCTGAGTTCATAGGCTTCACCAAAGCCCCTCATTTTGAGCAACGTGAATGCAAGCTTTAGTTTGATGTTTGAATCTTTTGGATTTTCAGCCGCGGATTCGCGGAGGACGCGTTCGGCCTCGAGCAGATCGCCTTTTGCGATGAGCTTGTCGGCCGACTTGAGAATCTGTTTGACTTCGCGGGTGCTTGAGACCCCCTGAGCCCGCAACGCGCCCGCGGAAAGAATTGGAATTAGCAGGGCGGCCGTTACCAACAGCGTCGAGCCGAAGCGACCGGTCCGGACGAACACAGGTTGATATACAGCCTTCATCAGGTGAACATGATCAGAAAAACAGGCGGCAGGTTCATTTAAGAACCTCTCCGGTTTTTATCGACCATAGAACCAGGTCCATTTCATCGAAATCGATCCTGATCTCAGAAGCAAATTGGCGTAGCTTTTCTTCGACCGTTAGATACTTGGAACGCGTAGAAGGTGGCTTTGCCTCGTCGATTATTTTTAGCTCTTCCAGGCACCTTAAAACGTGCTTATCCAGTATTGCGTAACCACGAAAACCAATATTGCGGAGAAAATGGCTCGCCTCCTTATATCCTAAGCCCTTGATACCTTTTTCCTTCACAAGCCAATCACGCCTTTCGTGTGAACACTCAAACGATCTAAGCCGTTCCCTGAGCCGAAAACGGCAATCGCCCTCGAGGAACTCCCTGCTTGCCGCAACATAGCGGGATCGGGCATTAGGATAACGATGAACGCCTGTTAATGCAGCAGCCATCTCAGGCTGGGAACCCGATCGCAACAAGGGACGGATCGCTTCGACCGACCTCATGCCCATCTTCGCCGAGCAGCCGCCGGTGAAAAAGCAATAGACCATTTCTTCCCACACGCGGTCGTCGTCTTCCGATCTCCAAACGCCTTCGAATTCACCGAGCCTGTCCGCGATCTGGCGACGGCGTCTTTGGTGCTCGGCCCTTATCTTTTCAATTGTGACCGGCTCTTTTTGCTTTTGCACAGCGTGAACTTCCTAAGTTTATTCCCCGAAAAATCGGGTGTCAATGAATTTCGGGAACCAGAAATCGGTTCAGGCCGTTAAGATAATGTATAATCGAACCGTATGGCACCTATAAGGAAAGCTTACATTTTTTTACATCCGCCGAGGCAAATTTTGCATCCTTATAAGCGTCAGTTCTCGTAGTTGTTCACCGGGAATGGAGATTGAAAACAGGACGGTCGCGTATGTTATAATCGAGTTGCCTCTTTGGAATCGCAAAGATAGCACACCGTTCGCATCTCCTTAATAGACA
>DATFEW010000119.1:0-3296 GCA_035250805.1 Pyrinomonadaceae bacterium | reverse complement strand
TAAGCACCGAAATATTTCCGGTCAATGCAGGCATCGAGATCAACAGTGCGCTCAGCATGAAAATGATCGCAGCCGCGATCGTAAGCTTCGACAGAACCGACGCTGTTCCACGCGGGCCAAACGCGGCGCTCGAAACGTTACTAGTGAAAAGCGCACCGGCGTCGGTCTTACCCGGTTGCAGAAGCACCGCGGTTACCAGCACCAAGCAGGAGACGAAAAAGATTGTGTATAAGACGTATAGCAACTTACTTGACCCACCTTTACCGCCCCTGGGCGGTACTCAAAACTACTTGTAATTCACGATCTTCGCGAAGCTCTCGGCTTCGAGGCTCGCACCGCCGACGAGTGCTCCGTCGACGTCGTCCTGTGACATCAACTCGGCGATGTTATCGGGTTTGACCGATCCGCCGTAGAGAATACGCATGCCGTCGGCGACCGCTTTTCCGTGAACTTCAGAAATGCTCCGACGAATAACCCCGTGCATTTCTTGAGCCTGTTCAGGCGTCGCGGTTTTACCCGTGCCGATCGCCCAGACAGGCTCGTAAGCGATAATGATACGTTCCAGGTCGCTTACTGTCAAACCATTCAGGCTCGCTGTCAACTGCGTTTTTACGACTGATTCGGCATTCCCTGCCTCTCTTTCCGGAAGTTGCTCACCAACGCAAACAATGCCTGTGAGGCCAGCGGCCAATGCGGCTTTTGTTTTTTTGTTAACCCATTCATCGGTCTCGCCGTAAAACTGTCGCCGCTCCGAATGTCCGATAATTACATACGCACAGCCTACGTCCTTTAGCATCGTCGGCGCGACCTCGCCCGTGTGGGCGCCGAACTCGTTTTGTGCCGCGCAATCCTGGGCTGCGACCTTAATATTCGAACCTTCGAGCCGGGCGGCAACAGTTTTAAGCGCCGTAAAGACAGGAGCGATTACGACATCGCAATGGTTGGCGTTTGCAACCAGCGGCTTCAATGCCAAAGCCGTGTCCACTGCCTCGCCAAGCAGCTTATACATCTTCCAGTTACCGGCAATCACGGGTCTTCTCATGGCGGGCATTATAGCATTGCGACCGACAATTTAAGACCGAATGCATTTCGCAATTGTCCGCGTTTAGGTTATGGTTCAGGTTGTATCGGTAACACTCCTCAATAATAAAGAATGGAGAATTCTATGGACTCGAATCGCAGCGAGGGGTCGCGGGGCCGCCGTGTTGTCGTCACCGGGATGGGAGCAGTATCGCCAATCGGAAACTGCCGCAATTGTTATTGGGATTCGCTACAAAACGGCGCAAGCGGCGTACGGACGATAGACGGTTTCTGTGTCGCAAATTCTCCTGTAAAGATAGCCGCCCAGGTTATCGATTTCGATTGGGAGTCAGAGCTTTCGGCAAAAGATCGAAAGCATGTCCCCCGGACGGTTCCGTTACTGCTGAAGGCGGTTCGCGAGGCGGTGTCCGATGCAAAGCTCAACCCGGAGGAAATGTCGCTTGACGAGCGTCGTGGTGTAGGCATCGAGATCGGGACCGGCGGCGGAGGTCTCGCGTTTACCGAAAAACATTATCAATACTGGTTTGTGGGTCCGAGGCATGGCGCAAGTGTTTACGTCATCCCTGCCTCGACACACGGCGGACTATCGTCCGAGGTCTCCATGGCTTTGGGCTTCCGCGGCCTTTCGCACGTTGTTTCTACGGGCTGCACAAGCTCGACTGACGCGATCTTCTATGCCGCCGAACATATCGCGCGCGGCCGGCAAGACATAATGATCGCGGGTGGTGTCGATGCACCGATCGCACCCGGGATCCTCGCGGGGTTTGAGCTAATGAAAGTTCTTACGCCGCACTGGAACGACGAGCCGCACAGGGCCTCAAGGCCGTTCTCGGTGGATCGTTCGGGGATGGTTCTCGGCGAGGGGGCTTACGTTTACGTGCTTGAGAACCTCGAGTCAGCTGTTGAACGCGGGGCGACCATTTACGCTGAGATCAAGGGATATGGCTCGACCTGTGACGCATACCATCGGGTAAGGCTGGATGATTCCGGTGAAGAACCTGCCCGCGCTATGACGATAGCGCTGGAGAACGCCGAATGCTCCCCCAATGACATCGATTACGTCAATCTCCATGGAACTTCAACGTTGCTGAACGATAAGATAGAGACATCGGCAGTGAAAATGGCGCTTGGAAAGCGGGCGTATGAGATCCCAATGTCGGGCACAAAATCGCAAGTTGGCCATCCACAGGGTGCGAGCGGCGCTGCGGGGCTGGGTGCGGCCCTTTGCGCGATCACAACAGGAGTGATCCCGCCCACCATAAACCTCGATGTAGTTGATCCCGAATGTGATCTGGATTACGTTCCGAATGAATCGCGGCGCGCCAGAATAGATATGGCACTGTGCAACTGTATCGGTTTTGGGTCAAAAAATAGTGCCCTCGTTGTCGGAAGGTATCAGGAGTGATCTTCGAGAAGTTCAAAGAAAGGTGCCACAAACCAGAGCGGCTTGATACCGGGGACTACACTCCGGACGAATATGCATTATGGCAAAAGGAAATGGCGTTCATCCATCGGCTTTTCGGCGAGCGGCGGGCCCTCAGAAACTCATTGATCGCTGATATTCGTCGTTCCGGCTCGCATCAGGTTTCCATTCTTGATGTCGGAGCTGGATCCGGTGATCTCCTCCGTGATGTTAGAGACACGATTGGCGGCGAATCAAAGTTGCTCGTTGGTATTGAGATCGATCGTAAAGCCGCCGCCTCGATCAAGGGGGATGAAATTCTGGCCGTTCGCGCTAATGCCGCGAGCCTCCCATTCGCCGAAGGCAGTTTCGATTACACATTCTGCACGTTGATGCTTCACCATCTGAGTGATGACGCGGGGATCGATCTTCTCCGCGAGATGGATCGAGTCACGCGGCGCCGGATCTTCGTGGTTGATCTAAAGCGAAATGCTCTTAGCTACTATCTGTACCGCGCATTTGGCCGCCTATTTCTTCAGGAATTTACCTTGCATGACGGCTCGTTGTCGATACGTAGGTCGTTCACTCGTGATGAGCTTAATGCTCTCGGCAAGCGCGCCGGACTTCCAAATTTCCAAGTCAAAAGCTCCGCGGTAGGAAGATTGGTCGCTTCCGCCGGCATAAGAAACGGTGGGAAATAAGGTCTATGACGTCGCTATCGTCGGTGCCGGGCCGGCCGGTTCGTCAGCCGCCATCCGTCTTGCGAACGCGGGGCGAAGTGTTCTGCTCGTCGAACAGAAAAAGTTTCCGCGTGAGAAACTCTGTGGCGAGTTTGTTTCGCCGGAATGCCTCG
>DATFEW010000034.1:0-8344 GCA_035250805.1 Pyrinomonadaceae bacterium | reverse complement strand
AGTCTCTGGCTCACGGAAAAGCTGAACGATATCGGCATTGAAGTAATGCTGAAAACCGTAGTCGGCGACGACGAAGCTCGGCTGGAGGAGGCGATTCGCGACGCCGTAAAGCGTTCGGATATTGTGATCACGACAGGCGGGCTCGGGCCCACCGAGGATGACATCACTAGACAGGCCTCGGCTAAGGCCATTGGGCGCGGTCTTGAGTATCACGTGGAACTCGAGATCGAACTCCGCGAGCGTTTTCTGCGCTGGGGCCGCGAAATGCCCGAGATCAACAAGCGGCAGGCGTACGTTATCGAGGGAGCCGAGATCCTCCGGAATCCGCATGGCTCTGCCTCCGGGATGTATCTCGAAATTGAGAGAGCCCGGGTCGCAATTCTGCCCGGGCCGCCGCGCGAAATGCGGCCAATGTTCGAGGATTTTGTTTTTGATAGGTTGAAGGCGGTCGCGGGTGACCTAGTAGTTTGCCGACGTGTTCTGAAGATCTCCGGAATGGGTGAATCAGCTGTGGACGAAGCTATCGCACCCATTTACGTAACCTATCCGGCAGTACAGACGTCAATCCTATTCAATAAGAGCGAAGTTGAGGTTCATCTTTTGGCAAAATCCAAAAATCAAACGGAGGCGAATGGCCTATTAGCAGAGCTTGTTGAAAAGATAGTTGGAAAACTCGGCGTAGCGGTGTTTTCAGTACAAGGCGAATCAATGGAAATGGTCGTTGGAAATCTTCTGGCCGCGAGAGGCAAGACGCTTTCGGTCGCCGAAAGCTGTACCGGCGGTTTGGTCGGCGCGAGATTGACGGACGTTGCGGGATCATCGGCGTACTTTATCGAGGGTGTGGTCGCTTACTCGAACGACGCGAAAATGCGTACGCTTGGGGTTTCGGACGCTACCCTATCCGAATTTGGAGCTGTCAGCGAAGAAACAGCCTATGCGATGGCGATCGGCATGCGCGATCGTGCCAAAACTGACTATGCCGTTAGTGTTACGGGCATCGCCGGTCCCGATGGCGGGTCGCCTGTAAAGCCCGTCGGAACGGTATACATAGGATACTCAGATTCATCGACGACGAAAACTCTCAAGCTCGTGCTTCCGGGCGACCGTGAACTCATTCGTTGGCGGTCAAGTCAGGCCGCACTTGATTATCTTCGAAGACAACTTTTGAAAGCGGATGGACATCATCCCTGAAAACATAAATCGCTTGCTTTTTTGCTATTTTGGAACGAAAATTGATAGGCGCAGGCTCGGTGCCCTAAACCGAACAAAAATTGCAACTTTACCGCCCATATTGCGTGATTTAGATTCACGGCCTATTGCCTGAGATCTGTTCCCGCTGAAACCGAATCAATATGAAAAGCTCAGCATTTGCACGCCACTCGATCGCTTTCCTTTTCGTCATTTCGCTCTTATCGCCGGTCGGCGTCTTTGCCATCGACCATAAGAAGCATTTTAAGGAAGGCCTTAAATATGAGGCTTCCGAAGAATGGGACAAGGCGGCGGAGTCATTCGCACTCGCGGTGGTTGAGAGTCCAAAGAACCCGGAGTATCGATTGCATTTGCGCCGCGCTCTCTTTAATGCGTCGCAAATGTACATGGCAAAGGGCAGGCTGGCCGCCGAGCAGAAAGACTATCAGGCAGCGTATGTTGCATATCGAAAGGCATATACATACGATCCGGTGAACGAGTTGGCGAAAGCCGAGATGGAGAAGATGGTCCGGCTTCAGGAGGCCACTCGAAACGGGGACAAGCCGGCCCCGACGACGATCAACGGAGTGAAGGTTGTACAGACGTCCCTAACGGCAGGGCCGCAACCGCCCTTGCCGCAGAAGATCGAGCAGCTCCGCGATGTTGTATTCCCATCGCCGGGTGTGGATCTTCAAACGGTGATCAAAGAACTTGCCCGGGAGCTTGATTTCAACGTCCTATTTGATTCCGAATCGTTCAGGCCGGGCCAATCCCGGCGGGTGGTGCTCGACATGCGAAGCGTTTCCCGTGCCCGGGCGCTGGATTACATCTTTTTGCAAGAGAATTTGTTCTTCCAGAAGGTAGGGCCGCGAACTATTCTCGTTGCGAACGCAAGCAGGCGTCCGAATTTCCAGCAACTCGTCTTGAGAACGTTCTATCTTGCGAATGCGAGTCCGAAAGACATCAAACCTATCATCCAGGCCGCGATACCCGCGCAGCCGGGACGCAACACGACGATCGTTCTGGAGGATACGGCCACTAACAGCATCACCGTAAGAGACACGCAAGAAAATATCAATTTGATCGGCAGACTTATTTCCTCCCTGGATAAGGACCGGGCGGAAGTAGTAATGGATGTCGCGATCTATGAAGTTTCAAAAACAGATCTGCTGCGATTTGGAAACCAGATCGGCATCAATGTCGGGTCCGGACAGGGAGTGAATCAGCTTAATAATTTAGGAGGGACCAATCCCGGGGCGGTTCCTATTAGTGGTGATTGGGCGTTGGGGGTTGCTCGCAGCATCGCCATGGGCGTCCTCATTCCTTCTATGTCATTTAGCGCGTTTCAGAGTAAGGGAAATACAAAACTTTTAGCATCGACCCAAATACACGCCTTCAATAATGAGGATTCTGAGGCCCGCATCGGCCAGCGCGTTCCGGTTCGTTCGGCAACGTTCGCTCCGGTAGGTTCAACGCCCGGCAATAACAATAACAACTTTGTCGGTGATGTGATCACCTATGAACAGGTCGGGCTTACTCTAAAATTCAAACCGATCGTGTTTCCAAACCAGGACGTCCAGGTCGCGATGTCGATCGAATCAAAGGACCGGGCAGCCTCTTCAGACCCTCTGACGCCGGTGTTCACGGAGCGTTCAATAAAAGGCTCAGCACGCATACAAAACAACAAGACCTTGTTATTAGCGAGCGTCGCGCAAGGAAACGAGTCTGAGGGCCGTCAGGGCATTCCGGTGCTCGGCTGGATACCGATAATCGGAAGGCTCTTTGCGACACCGACCCGCGATCGCAATAACGTTGATATTGTTATTGCCGTAACCCCACGCGTTCTGCGGGCACCAAGTATCGTTCCTGAGGATGAAGCGGAAAGGTTTACAGGAAGTGTGGCTACCCCAACCGGTCCCTCGCTTGAGGCGACGGTTATCCAGGAGGAGCGTGACGAGCTTCTCGCGGCTGCAAGGAAACTTCCGACCACGGCACAAATCCAACTTCCGGATCGAAGCGCGGACCTGCCGCAGTACACGCCTTCGGGTGCAACAACCTCGAATAACTCGGGTTCAGATGCAACGAAGACCGATCAGACGGCGGTGAATCTGAAACCGATCGACACCTCGGTTAAGATGCTGCAGTTAGATCAAGCCGCCGATACTTCAAAATCTCCGGCCATAAACGGTTCCAATGCAGCCGTTGACCCACAGCCAGCGTCCACGTCAGTAGGTTTCAGTCAGGCGCCGTCCACTTTAAAGGCGGGTGAACGTGTAAAGATACCGGTCGTTGTCGACGCGAGCATGCCGTTCAGATCGGCTTTGTTAGGATTGAAATTCGATCCGGCAAAGTTTGCGGTCAGGTCTGTTTCATATGGTGATGTTTTTGGAACGCAGGTCTCAGGAAAAGTGGTCGTGCCGTTTCTAAACAAAGACGGTAAGACGTACGTAACTCTTGCTATCCCTGACGGCGTCTCCTCTGCGTCACGCGGTGTCCTTGCCGTGATCGAAGTAGAGGCACTCGCCGACGGGTCTTTCGACGTAACGATCGATAAGGATGTCTTGAATTTCCTGACCGAGGACGGCAAGAATTTTGCCATTAAAGTTCAGTAAAGCTTGGTGAACCGATTTCACGATAAAACGCGGGATGCGAAAGGTGGGCCGGCACGTAGTTTTGCCGGTTTCACTCTTTTCGAGCTTGTTGTAACGCTGACCGTATTGGCCGTCGTCGTCATGGGAACAATACCGCTGGCCCAGAATGCCGCTCGGCGGCAGAATGAGACGCGGCTTCGCGACACGCTTCGGCAGATCCGGAATGCGATCGATGAGTTCAGGCGGGATTCGATGGGAGCATGCCCAATGGGAGCGTTTCCGACGGGAGGGCAGCCAGGCAGCAGCCGGATCATTACGAGTGCTCCGTCCGATCCGCGAAGCCGTGTCGTGATCGATGATTGTACGATCTTCGATTCTGAAAATCTTGACCGCTATCCACCGTCGCTTGAACTTCTAGTGGAGGGAGTGGCCGTCCGGCCGCGAGGCATCAATATAATCGGGGGCGGTGGGCTTCGGCCCGGTTCTCCGGGGGCGACCGATCTGGAGGCGACCGAACCGATCATAAAGGTCTATTTAAGAGAGATGCCCGTCGATCCAATGACCGGCGAGAGCGATTGGAACCTGCGTTCGTCCTATCAGACCAAAGGTGACGACACTTGGGACAACATAAATGTTTTTGACGTCAGATCGGCATCCGAACAAGAAGGGCTTAACGGCGTAAAATACAGCGAGTGGTGATTAGAGCACAAGAAATTAACAAACAGGATGGTTTTTCCCTGCTCGAGTTGATGATCGCGATGTTCATACTGATCATCCTCTTATCGATCGCGCTGCCGACGTACAATCGCAGCGTCCAGCATGCGCGCGAAACCGTCCTGAAAGAAAACCTTTGGCAGATGCGCCGGGCGATCGACCAGTATTCGGCCGACAAAGGTCGTTTACCGGAATCGATCGAAAGCCTCGTCCAGGCCCAGTATCTTCGCGAAACGCCAAGAGACCCGATCACAGAAAAGGCCGAATGGGAGGAGATAACAGGCGAGGACCCGATGTCGTCAGAGGCCGCGGAAGGCCTAAAGAACGTGAAGAGCCTGGCAGAGGGAAAGGACATGGACGGAAAAGATTTTAAGGACTATTGATCGGTTCTCATCACAAATAATGTTCGCATTCATAACGCAACCCAACTACCCAAAAGCTGCCATCGGACTTGAAAAAGAACGGGTGACTGTGCTGTCGCTTCAAAAGGAGGGACGTGCCGCCTACGGCATTCGAAATGCGGCGTCGGTTCAATTGCCGGGGAGTTTGCTACAACCCCAATTTCTTGACTCGAACGTTTCCAGCCGTCAGGGCCTGGCGACGGTTTTAAAGGAAGCCGCGAGTCTCGCGGGTCTCCTTGGGCAGAAGAATTGGTCCGTAGCTCTGCCGTCAAAAGCGGCCCGGACAGCGATCCTTACGTTAGAAAGTGATAGCGGAAGCAACATAGACGAGGTAGTCGATTGGAAGGCCGAGCAGAGCTTTGGTGTTCCTGCCTCAGCTTTGCGAATCACCAAGAACCGGTTATCGCCCGATAAAGAGCGGAAGGTCAGGTACATAGCGACCGCCGTCAAGCTCTCGGTTATCGATGAATATGAATCAGTGTTTGAAGACCTCGGGTGGAAAGCCGGACTGATGGTGCCCCGTCCCGTGGCTGAATCGAACTGGCTGTCACGAAACCGCAATGCTGCCGATTCTCTTCTTTTGAGTTCGCAGGATGGCGGTTTCACTGCGGTACTGTTCAGCAACGGCGAGCCTAACGTTGTCCGGTCTGTGACCTGCAGCGACAACGAAAAAGACGATGAGATCTATCGACTCTTGCTTTTTTATAACGACCGAGTCGGTCTCGAGCGCGGCTCCCAACGGCTAGATCGCGTTCTGGCGATCGGTGAGGACCTGCGACCGTCAAGTATTAACGAGATCGCACATGAAGCTCTCGGGCGACCCATCTCCATTCTTAATTCCACCGACGTCGGACTTAATTTGCCGGACACCTCCATTGGGTTCGATGAGATCGCTGCTCCTGCCGGTTTGGCTGTTTTCGGCTGCAATTAATTCAAAAATGTGTCCAAACGTTTCGCGGGCGGGATGAAATCGGTTGAGAATCCATTCTTCATTCGGCAGAATATCGTTACGTTGAGGTAACGATGACAGGAATTTTGTCAATTGAAACAGTTGGGGCCCTCTCCGACGTGGAACTCGTCAGCCGTTCGATCGGCGGCGTCGAGGACAGCTTTGAAGAGCTGGTCCGCCGATATCAGAGGCCGATCGCCGGATACGTTTTTCGGCTGCTCGGGGATTATGAGGCCTCGTTGGATGTCACGCAGGAAGTTTTCATAAAAGTCTACAATTCCCTCGAACGATATCGCTCGGACTATAAATTCTCCACCTGGTTATATCGGATCGCGCATAACGCCGCGATTGACCATCTCAGACGCAATTCAATAAACTCGCAAAGCATTGAAACCGAAAGTCCGGACGGAACGTATCAACTGCAGCTTGAAAGCCCTCTTCCTTCGCCCGAGCAGAACCACGAGCGGAGTGAATGGAAGGCTGAGATAAAAGCTGTAATCGGGCTGCTTCCGCCGGCATATCGACAACTGATCCTGCTGAGACACTCTCAGGATCTTAGTTACGATGAGATCGCCGGGGTTACGGGGCTGCCGCTTGGGACCGTCAAGAACAGACTTTTCCGCGCCCGTGAAATGATGCGGGAGATATTTCTCCAAAGGGGATTTCGCGGAATTTGAGTCGGTCGGGACGGTACCGAAACTTGGGAACCGTGCCGATGAAACCGCCCAACGCCGAATCCGGTTGTTCGAAAGCCTCCTTGCTGGAGTTTCTTGATGGGGAACTTACGGCGGAGCAAGAACAGGCGGTCGCTGCCCACATCAAAACCTGCCCAGTTTGCCAGATCGAAATAAAACAACAACGAAAGCTTTTCGCGAAACTCGACGATTCGCTCGCAGAGCCTCCTGAGATTCCTGCGGATTTTTCGAAGATCGTTTCCGCAAACGCTCGAAGCCAGGTCTCCGCTATTAGACGTCCATACGAGCGAAGGACTGCAGTCCTCATATGCTTTGGGCTTCTGATGACAGCGCTGCTGCCGATCGTACTAGGTCCGCTGAAAGCGGTCCTGGGCCCGCCGGTTGTTCTTGGGAAGATCCGCTCTGTCGTCGACCTTGCATTCAGCTTACTGTCAGACGTTGCTCTTGGTTTCGGAATTATCGGTCGGGCCGCCTCCGCGAGCTTTGGGATATCGCCTCTCATTCTTTTGGGACTCGTTGTTGGCACAGTGGCCATTCTCGCTGTGCTTAGAAATCAGAGAGTAGCTCGGAGCCCTGGAGTCTGGCGATGGCACAGATGAAAATGGAAACAACGATCGATGGGCGGTTCCTGCCGCAAGTCCTAATGCGAAGCTTGGTTCGTTCACTCATCCTTCTTTGTCTACTTACGGCCTCGATATTCGCACTTCCTCAGATCTCGGCAAGCACGGATACTGAGATCCTCATGATCGAGGATGCGCCTGAGATGCAGGTGATCGCGATCTCCAGGACCGTCGTTGTAAAAAAACACGCAAAAGAGGTCCTGGTTTGGGGCGGTGATGTAATTGTCGAGGGCCGGGTTGAGGGCGATGTCGCTGCGATCGGCGGATCGGTGATCCAAAAGAAGGACGGATTCATTGGCGGTGATGTGATCGTCTTTGGCGGACAGTATAAGAGTGAGCGTCTTGAACCGTTTCGCGTCGAGGGAAAGCAGACCGTGATGTTCGGGGCCTTTGAGGACGAGCTTCGCAGTTTGGCTCAGGAGCCTTCACAAATACTTAGTCCGCGTCTGACGGTGTCATTCGTCGTTCAGCGAATTTTTTCTGCTCTCTTTTGGTTCGTCGTTACGTTTGCCGCGGCGACGATCGCCCCGGGAGCTGTAAGCCGGGCAACTGCCCGTTTGAAGCTCTCTGGCTTGAAGATCACCGCTATTGGGGTCGCCGCTTTTCTGCTCACTTGTCTTGTTGTGATCGCCGGTATGGGCGTGCTTCCGGAGTATATATCTCCGGTAGTCGGATTAATGGCGTTCGCGATGATAATGCTCGCCTATGGATTTGGTCGGGTCGTACTTCATGTTTATATTGGAAAGCTTTTGCAGGAACGCCTGTCAAATGGTGGACGGGGGTCTGAAACATTTGCGATCCTTTTCGGGGTGCTGGCTTTGACGTTGGTCCTTTCCCTTCCTTATGTTTGGACACTTGCGCTTTTCGCGTTGTTTTCTATCGGTACCGGATTGGTACTCACATCGCGATCTTCACACTCCTGGAAGGCGATCTAGCCCGTAAACCACAGTGTTTACAAAACTTTACAATAAAGGCTAAACCATCATCGTATAAAATACGTCATAATTTTACCTTGGTCGCAGTGTCTTTGATCTGGGAATCATTTTATTTGCAGTAACTGGACAGCTTAAGTATCGAAAATGCGAAACAAAGCAATCTTTCTCATTAGTGCTCTTCTCATATCTGTTTTTTCAATTTCCGCTCAAACGGAGATCAAAGCTTCATTGGTTCCGGGCGACGTTGTTTC
>DATFEW010000014.1:0-11980 GCA_035250805.1 Pyrinomonadaceae bacterium | reverse complement strand
TATTGACGGTGATCTTGACCTCTTCGAGCGCCTTCTCAGCAACCTTCCCGGTGATCCCTTTGCCGTCTAAAAAGACGTCCACAAGCAAAAGATGGTTGTCCGTGCCGCCCGACACCAGCCGCAGGCCGGCATTCGACAATGTCTCGGCGAGCACCTTTGCGTTGGCCACGATTTGCTGCTGATAGGTTTTGAAATCGTCGCGAAGCGCTTCGCCGAACGACACCGCTTTCGCAGCAATGATGTGAACGAGCGGCCCGCCCTGAACGCCCGGAAAGACCTTGCGGTCAACGTCCTTTGCAAATTCTTCCTTGCACATAATGAGACCGCCGCGTGGGCCGCGAAGGGTCTTATGTGTCGTTGTCGTTACGAACTCGCAATGTGGCACCGGTGAAGGATGTAGGCCGGTCGCGACCAAGCCCGCGATGTGAGCGATGTCCGCCATCACCTTTGCATCAAGGCTGCGCGCGATCTGTCCGATCCGTTCGAAATCGATCGTTCGCGGATATGCCGACGCCCCGCAGATGAGGAGCTTCGGTCGATTTTCTTCGGCGATCAGTTGCAGCTCGTCGTAATCGATCTGTTCCGTATCGCGATCGACACCATAGGCGGAAACCTCGTAATTGATCCCGGAAAAATTCAACGGGTGCCCGTGCGTCAGGTGCCCGCCGTGTGAGAGGTTCATCCCCAGGATCTTGTCACCGTGCTCGAGCGCGGTCAGCAGCACGGCCATATTCGCTTGAGCGCCGCTGTGCGGCTGCACATTTGCGTGATCTGCACCGAAAAGCTGCTTTACCCGGTCGATCGCGGCCTGCTCGACGACATCCGCAAATTCGCACCCGCCGTAGTACCGCTTGCCCGGGTAACCCTCCGCGTACTTGTTCGTAAATGCCGTCCCCATCGCCTGCAGTACCGCCTCGGACACGAAATTCTCAGACGCGATCAGCTCCAGCCCGTCCGTCTGCCGCCGCACCTCATTGTCAATCGCATCGCTGATCAGTGGATCAACTTCTGAAATGTTTGCTGTGAAAAAGTTATTGTGTGTCATCGTTACGAATTGAGACCACTCTATCATCGATCTCGTCGGCCGCTGAATATTTACTCCGCTCATTCGAACAATTCACCTAAATCTCTGGCTCCGTGAAGCACTCGCACAATTGCCAGATCACCGGCCCACATGCGATAGAAAATCACGTAATTCCCTTCAGGAAAACTGCGAAGCTCTTCCTTTAGTTCTGGACGCTCACGTCCGATCTTTCTATTCTCGGCTAACAATTCAAAAAGTTCAGTTAATCGATCGCTAAAGGCGAGAGCGGCGTTTACATTCTCTGCGGCTATATACTTCAGGATTTCGTCAATATCTTCCTGAGCACGGCGCGTGATCAGGTATCTAGCCATTCTTCTTTTTCATTTTGATTAGTCGGCTCTTGAAATCCCTCATCACGTCACCTCCGTTTCTAAAACGTCCGGCTTCCAGGTCTTTGATCCCTATTTGGATCTCGTTTCGAAGAGCTTCCAGTTTCACCCGTCGCATTTCATCACGGTGCTCCAAAAGCCGAAGCCCTTCCCGAACAACCTCGCTGGCGGAATTGTATAATCCGCTTTTTACCTTTTTATCGACTATTTTTTCTAATTCTGGCGTCAAAGACACGTTCATATTAATCCAGCATAGCATAGATTGCTATCGATAACCATGATTGTTATTGCACAACATGGGCGGGTCTAGCTCGTCTGAGCCTCATCCGCCTCGGGGTAAACCTTTTCGATCTTGTCCGTCAGCGTTTCCGATTCCATTTCGCCTTCGTAGGGCACGAGGATGCTGCGGTCCCCTTCGAGCAGCCACAGCTTGTGAAGCTCTGGAGTATCGAGGATCACGGGCATTGCGTCCGGATGAAAGGGCTTCACAAATTCATTCGCCTCAGTCGTAAAAACCGCGAACGAATAACGCGGCTCGCCCTTTTCAAACCAGGTGCTCCAGAGTCCCGCGAGCCCGTACGGTTTTCGCCCTTTTATGTAAATATCCTCTGGCGGTTGACCTTTTACGGGCCATTCGTAAAAGCTCGAAACGGGGCAGACGCAGCGTTTTCCTTTCTGGATCAGATCGCTCCAAAATTTTGAATTATCGACGCGATCCAGCCGAGCGTTGAACGCCGTGTATTTGGTACTCCACTCCCACGTGCCGTCCCATTGCGCCCACCAGCGTGCGGTTACCGGCTTTATTTCGTTACCTTCATTAACAAAAATGGGGACCTCTTCGGTAGGTTTGATATTTCGTCGCGGCTTGTAATCGGGCAGCGGCCAGCCGTACACGCGAAAATAATACTCGTCGACGTCAACCTGTGAAATTCGTCCGCACATCAATTTCTGAGGTCGAGGAAAGTTTTTACAACGGATGGATCAAATTCGATTCCGGCGAGATCGCGGAGGTGTTGTCGAGCTTCGCTCTCGGTCACGGCGGCTCGAAATGGCCGGTCGCCGGTCATTGACGCGTAGGCGTCGGCAACGCGAAGAATGCGTGCGACCAGAGGTGCTTCTTCACCGCGGAGCGCGTCCGGATATCCGCCGCCGCTCCACCATTCGTGATGCCAGCGGACGAGCAGCGCCACGCCTTTGCTGAGCCCGCGTTTTGTAATTTCCTGTTCGCCGATCACAGCGTGCCGATGGAGGTCGTACCGTTCGGCGTCCGTCAACGGCCTGTTCACGGCGATATAATCGCGATTCATTACCATCTCGCCGATGTCATGCAAAAGCGCCGCCTGCTGCAGCACAAATCGGTCCTGTTCGCCCAATTGAAACTTTGCCGCGATAGAATCGGCGATCTCAGCAACCCGGAGGCCGTGGGCATGCGAATAGCGTTCGAACGTATCGATCTGAGACGAAAGCTCGAGCAGCTTTTCATCGAATTGTGAACTGGTTTTCGCGGGGGTTACCATTGGGTTTCCGAACCGCAGAAAGTATACCAATCGAACTAACGAATAGTGAATAACGAAAAACTAAAAGTGACTACGAGTTTAACTCAAGGCTGTGCTTGCATTTTTCGTTGAAGCCGATCGAGACGTTTCATTGCCTCGCCATTACCGGGCATAAGCTCAAGAAATCGATTCAGTTCACCCAACGCGCGCTTCGTCATGTTCATGTCGATGAAGAAATCGACCAGCATCATTCGGATCTTCACATTCTTTGGGTCGAGCTTAACGGCCTGTTGAAATTCCCCCTCGGCCTTGTGAACCTGGGCATCGAAAAACGAAAGTGCCTGACCGTAGTAAGCATGAAACTGTGCGTTCTCAGGGCTATAATGCACTGCCCGGCCTAGCGTTACCGCGGCCTGATCGTATTGCTCTTCATTGAGGAACTTGAGACCCTGCTCAAACGATTCGAGGGCACTTTCGGTTCGAACGTCGGCTTCCTTTTCCTCCGGCTGGCCTTCCGCTCGGCGCTTCGCACGAGCTTCGATCTCCTTTCGCATTTTGAAGTCGTAGGAGTCGCGGGATTCGTCATTCTTTATTGTTTCGTATGCGTGCGCCAGCTCAGTGAAGGCCGATTGGATCCGCTTCTGCATCTCATCAGATTCGCGATGAAACTTATCCGGGTGAAAAAGCTTGGCAAGGCCAAAATAGGTTTGCTTGACGAGGGGAATATCAGCATCGTTAGCTATACCAAGCGTGTCGTAGTGTGTTGCGGCCGATTCTACGCGTGTCAGGAATTCTTCAAGCGATATCTCCAGATCGAGTGCTTTCGGGGACGGCCGTGGGGTCGCTTCAGCCTGGGTTTCCGGCTCAACCTCCGCGCTCACCAGATCCGCGGCAACTTTAACGCGACGTAGACTCGCTGAAAGCATCTCCTCCACCTTTGTCGCAGAAAACGCTGAATTCCAGTTAAGGCGCGCAAGTACACCGCCAAGCCACAGGACATAGAGGGCCTGCAGCATCCCGGCCTCGGGAAGCTTGCCCTTTCCACGCAACTCTCCTATCGTAAGCGGCTTGTCTTCGAAATATCCGAAAACGTAGAGTTCGTGAGATTGCAGCAGCTCTTCGGGGGGCCGGCTCTTAACAGAAAATGTTTCATCGATGCTGCGAAAACGACTGAGCACGAATTCGTTCGGGACCGATCGTGCGTGTTCAAGAAACACGGTTTGTGTAGTTATCGGATGACGGACATCTGCTCGCAGACGGGCAAGCGGACTGAAATGCCAGTCGCCATCGGGCCATGACAAGACGTCGCGAACGATCGACTCTACTTGCACCTTGATCATTTGATCAACATCTGCTTTTGAGAATCCGCCGTTCTTCTGGAGCGAAGCTGCGAATTCAAGATCGTTCGCAAAACAAGGATGTTTCACAAGTGCTCGCTTGTCGATCTTTTTCTGATCGAGCATTACGCTGAACAAACGAAGACTCTTTGCGTTCGACACCGTGAAGATGATCTCGCCCTTATCGAAATAAACGATCACTTTCTTGTCTCGAAACGAGAGGCGCAGGCTTCCATCGAGCTGTGCCTGACCGATCTCGACGACAAGCTCAGCGAACGGATAGTGAAGGAAGCTGCCCTTCAGGTCAAGCGGATTTTGTTGCGTCATTTGGCAAGAAAATGGGATTGGGCGGCGGAAAAGGTGCCACTTCGATGATATCAGAGCAGTCCACCAAAGTTAATACCCAATTTCTATCCCCGGGTTTAACACCATCGCGGAATCGAATATCATAGGTTCACTTGACCGATGGACGCGGAAATTCAAATAAGAGAATGTGTTACGCTCGCCGAACTGTCAGCGTGCGTCGATCTGCAACGTGAGGTTTTTGCATTGCCGGATATCGAAATATCCCCGGTCAGGCACCTCATCGTTTCTAAAAATGCCGGAGGCTTCATATTAGGTGCCTTTGCGGACGATCAACTTGTAGGATTTGTCTTGAGCGTGCCGGCATTTGTACGAGATGCAAGAGCGTTCTACTCACATATGACCGCCGTCAAGAAGGCTTTCCAAGGTTCCGGCATAGGAGCCCGTCTCAAATGGGGGCAGCGGTCTGAAGCATTGAACCGCGACGTCAAGTTCCTAAAGTGGACGTTTGAACCGTGGAAGGCGCGCAATGCGTATTTCAATCTTGAAAAACTCGGAGCGGTGGTTAGCGAATATCATCCAAATTTTTACGGCATCGACTACACGACATATTCGACCGGCGGCCAGCCGATCGGACTCGCCAGCGACCGCCTTTTCGCAGAGTGGCATCTGGATAGCGAAAAAGTGATAAAACTAGCCTCGGATGGCGAGTTCAGCGAAACGTACGGTGTGGCAGCGGAAATCGCAGTAACTCCGGACTGGGAGGCATTAGTTGCAACTGATCCGAAAGCAGCGATCGCAGAGCAATCGCGATTAAAAAATGCGTTTGAAGCCGCATTCGAGTCAAAGCTGATCGGACGCGGATTTGTTCGTGACGATGAGAACCCGAGGTATCTTCTATATCGGAAATGACGATGTTCGAGGTCGATCCAGACATTCGCAAAGCAAAGACGCTGTCGTCGGATTTTTACACCGATCCGCAATACTTTGAGGCGTCAAAGGAAAAGATATTTGCCCGGTGCTGGCAGTTCCTTTGTCATGAACACGAGATAGAGTCTCTAAAGCCCGTCCATCTCCTGCCGGGCGTTTTGGATGAACCTGTCCTGCTTTCCAGGTCCGCCGGGACACTCAGTTGCTTGTCAAACGTCTGTACACATCGCGGTAAGATCCTTGTCGATGAAGCTTGTAAGGCCAATCTCATTCGCTGTGAATATCACGGACGGCGGTTCTCCTTATACGGAAAGTTCCTTTCAATGCCCGAGTTCGAAGGTGTCGAAAATTTTCCGACGGAGACCGATGACCTTCGCCGAATACCCATGGCGTCGCGGGGCGGGTTCTTGTTTTGCTCGGTCGATCCGCGATCGGCATTCGAGGAGTTTATTGCGGATGTGCCTAACCTGTTTTCCGAGCGCAAACAGGTACCGGTTTTGCATGAGCGAAAGGAATACGAGATCGACGCGCATTGGGCGCTTTACTGCGAAAATTATCTTGAAGGGTTTCACATCCCTTACGTGCATAGGTCGCTGAACGCCGTTGTTGATTACGGCACTTATACAACCAAGACGTTTCGGTACTCCAGCGTACAGACCGCCTTTGACGATGGCGGAAAGGTCGCCGCTCGATATCTTTTCATCTTTCCCAACCTGATGTTCAATTTTTATCCGTGGGGCGTTTCGGTGAACGTCGTCCGGCCCGTTTCACATTCAAAAAGTGTGATCGAATTTATCTCGTACGTTCACGACGGGTCGAAACTTGAGACCGGGGCCGGGGCCGACTTGCATGGCGTCGAAATGGAAGACGAAGCAGTAGTCGAATCCGTTCAAAAAGGCGTCCGTTCGCGATTTTACATGCACGGCCGATACTCCCCGACGCGCGAGCAAGGAACCCATCATTTTCACCGCTTGATCGCGGAATTTATGGAATAGACACGATGCCGATGCCCAAAGATTCGACAATGAGATCGGAAATCGAAAAACTTCGCGCCAAAATCGAGCGGCACAACGAGCTTTACTATCAAAAGTCGGAGCCGGAAATATCCGATTTCGAATTCGACCAGCTTTTAGACCGGCTTAAAAAGTTAGAGGAAGAGAATCCTGATCTGATCACGCCTGATAGCCCAACGCAGCGTGTGGGCGGAAAGGCCGTTTCATTGCGCCCGTTCACGCACACTGTCCCGCTGATGTCGCTGGACAATTCTTACAGCCTGGACGACCTGAAGGCGTTTACCGAGCGTTGTGAAAAGCTAGCTGAAGGCAGAAAGCTGGAATATGTCGCCGAACTCAAGATCGATGGCCTCAGCGTCGCGCTACATTACGAAAACGGAGTTTTACAGACAGGCGCTACGCGCGGCGACGGCACTCATGGCGATGACATCACCCAAAACGTAAAAACGATAAAGACGATCCCGCTGCGTCTCAAGAAGGACAAGCCTGAACATGCAGAAATTCGCGGCGAAGCGTTTATTTCGCGGTCACAGTTCGCAAAGACTAACGCTGAGCTTGAAATGCAGGGAGAAAGGACATTTGCAAATCCGCGGAACTCGGCCTCGGGCACGTTGAGAATGCTAGATTCGGCGGTCGTAGCGTCGCGACGGCTCGATATGTTTCCATACGACGTATTTCGAGGCAGGCAAAAGATGTTCGCGTCCCATCTGGAAAACTTCGAATGGCTTAAGGCGAACGGGTTCAACGTAAATCCCTACCACAAGCTCTGCAAGAATTACGACGAGCTTGTGAAATTCATCGACAAGATGGAGCCGATGCGCGACGAGCTCGATTACGAGATCGACGGCGTCGTCGTCAAAGTAAACTCCACCGCGCTGCAGGACGAATTTGGGGCGACCGGTAAAGCGCCGCGATGGGCGATCGCGTACAAATATCCGGCGCGCCAAGCGACAACCAAATTGCGAGACATCGACGTGAGCGTCGGCCGGACCGGGGCACTCACTCCGATAGCTCTGCTCGAACCGGTCTTACTCGCCGGCACAACAGTTGGCCGTGCCTCGCTGCACAACGAAGATGAGATCAAACGCCTCGGCGTCAGAATCGGTGACACCGTTCTGATCGAAAAAAGCGGTGAGATCATTCCTCAGGTGCTGAAAGTCATTGAGTCCAAGCGCAACGGCAGCGAAAAGGAATTTCAGTTCCCCACGATCTGTCCGGTGTGTGCCTCGCCCGCGATTCGGCCCGCAGGCGAGGCGGTTCGCCGTTGCAGCAACCCCGATTGCCCTGCAAAGATAAAAGGAAGGATCGGCTATTTTGCTTCTCGAAAAGCGATGGACATTGAAGGCCTCGGCGATGTACTGATCAACACACTTGTTGACACGAAGATGGTGAAAGACGTTGCCGATCTTTACTCTCTCAAGCTTACCGATATTTCCAATCTCGAACGCAAGGGGGCAAAGTCGGCGGCGAAACTTATCGATCAGATCGAAGCGAGCAAGACGCGTGGGCTTCAGCGCTTGCTTTTCGGTATCGACATTCGACATGTGGGCGAGCGGTACGCCAAGATCCTCGCAAACAAATATCGAAGCATTGACAAGCTTGCCGTGGCAAGCGTCGAAGAACTCGATGCGATACATGAGATCGGGCTGTCACTTGCTCAAAGTGTGTACGAATGGTTTCGAAACCCCCTTCACCTCGATCTTATTAACCGCCTGAAGGCAAAGGGTGTCGTAATGGAAGTTGACGCGGCGTCGACCGCCGAACTCGACGAACGATTTGTAGGCAAGACATTCGTCCTTACCGGAAAACTCGAAAACTATACCCGTGACGAAGCAGCCAAACTCATCGAGGACCGCGGCGGCCGTGTGTCGTCTTCGGTCAGCAAGAAAACTGATTATGTCATAGCGGGGAGCGATGCTGGGTCGAAGTTGACAAAGGCAGAGGGTCTAGGCGTCGCTGTGCTTGACGAAAAAGGTTTTCGCACAATGATCTCAGAGCGATCATGAACACTGGTATCTCAATGATCGAGACCTTGCGAGATTTCGTCGCAAAGATGAATGAACTCGGCATCGATTACATGGTGACAGGTTCCTTTGCTATGAGTGCCTATGGAGAAATTCGAATGACCCGGGATATCGATGTTGTCATCCAGATCAAAGAGGACCGGATCAATCCGTTCACGAAACTTTTCGAACCCGGATATTACGTTAGCGACGAATCTATTCGGCGGGCAATTGCGAATCGGTCGATGTTCAATGTTATCAGCCACGAACATGGCGGAAAGATCGATTGCATTGTGATGAAAGATACGGATTTTGCACGGGCGAGTTTTCAAAGAAGGTACAAAGTAAGTGTTGCAGGAGTGGACTTTTGGACGATTACTAAAGAAGACCTGATCGTTGCGAAGCTTAACTGGGCCCGAGAAACACATTCTGAAATGCAAATTCGGGATATTGCGAATCTAACTTCGAGCGAATATGATGCAGCTTACGTCGACAACTGGGTAGGACGACTACAGCTTGAGTTTATTTGGCGGGAGGTCGCCGAATGGAAGACACGACACAAGAGACCCGAAAACTAGTTTTTGACATTGTTATGTCAAAGACCGCGGAGGAGCGGTTCTTGATGTGCGCCGAGTTGTATGAGGAAGCGAAGGAATTTGCGAGAATAGGTATGCCAAAAGACTTGTCGCCGTTTGAACAGGAGCTGTATGTGTTCAGGCGTCTCCACCGTGCTCATCCGCGTGATTTGGTGAGAAAATGAGTTGGCTTGCATTTGAGACAAACGTGCTCGGACGGATCGAGTTCGGCTCGTTGGCGATGCCATTTTCGCGGCGGCCCGAACTAGGCGCCGCGCTGAAGCGTCGTGGGAAACGCGTGACGGCCAACGACATCCTTCAATCGGCATGGACGCTCAGCCTCGGGATGATCCAGAACAATACGGATCGTTTGTCCCAAGCCGAGCTCGATCTCGTACTCGAAGACGCATACGTACCTGGTCATGAACTCGACAACCCTTCGCTGAGAAACTGGTTTACGGAGACCGACGCATGGTGGTTCGACAATGTGCGCCGGAATATTGACAGGCTTGAATCGCCGTATCTTTTCGCCATCGCAGCAGGCCTTGCTATGGGCGTCGGTGATTATCTGCTCTCATTCGATGAGCGCACGCGAGATCTCCGGCTGCCACTCTCAACGATCTATCGACGGCTTTGGAGGAACTTGCCAATACCGGTCAATAACAGCCAGAACAATAGCTGCCAGAACAAACCGGCAAATGAATTCCTTGCCGAAAGCTTTGTCGACCTGATGTTTTTGCGGCTGCCCGACAGTGTTTCCAAGATCGCCCCGCAAGACCGGTGGCGCGAAGAATGGCTCCGTGTCGGCAGTGGATTCTGGCGCGACCTCGCTAAAACACAAGCCGGAACTCTCGGTGCACCCGCCGAAACCCGGTCCCAGTATTTAAGGTTTCTTGAGGATACGCTCTCGATCGCTTCCAATATCAAACACTGGGCCATCTCCAGCACTGAAGGCCGATCGATCACAACCCAGGACATCGTCGACACGGTGTCCAAGATCCGTCGTGTCGAAGCGATCTATACAAAGGACTTTTCGGAATTACTGGGCCAAAAGGCGGTTATCGTAACAGCTTGAGCCGTCACGCGTTCTCTGTAGACAGCTCCACATCGCGCTCGCGCACTCCGAGCGAGAAATCTTCACCGCGATGGCGTGCGAACCAGACCACACCCGCACATGCCGAGAGTAAACCCGAAAGTACGGTCAAAGCCATCGGCGAGATATAAAGCATCGCGGCGCTTGAGATATAGCTGAAAATTCCAAAAACCGTAAGCTCCGCCCCCCGATCGAGCGTCGAGATCCGGCCGCGTATGTGATCGGGCAGGCTTCGCTGGAAAAGCGTTTCCTGAATGGCATACTCCGCGCCGACTATAGCCCGCGACACGAACGTGAGAAGAGCGAACAGCAATAGCGTCGGCATAAATCCAGCGAGGGCGAAAAGCAACCCGTGTACGATCAGCGACCAGCCGATGAACCATCCGTGCGTGTTTTTCCGGTCGAGAATCACGGACGTGCGGTGCGCCAGAAGCATTCCAAGTGTGAGGCCGAGCCCACCGGCGGTCCAAAGCAGGGCGACGCCGATGTCGGGATGTATATCTTCAAGCTCGGCAAAATAAATGCCGCCTACTCGCTCGAAAATAACGTTGATCGCACCGCCGCCGATCGCCCAGATCACGTTCATTAAAAGGATCGTCAGGGCGAACCTGTTTGTAAGTGCGTAATGCACGCCTTCGCGCAACTCACTCATGAACGAAGGACGTTTCGCGCGTTCCGTCATCCGCGCAGCTGTTTTCTCCTCGCGCATCGCCTCCTCGGGAATAAGCCAGATCGTATACGCAGAGATCAGAAAGGATGCCGCATTAATGACAAATGCCACTTCATAGCCAAAGGCAGCAGATGCCAATCCGCCCAGGGCGGAACCGACCGCCATCAAAAGAAATCGCGTCGAAAACATCAAGGCCGTACCGGCAAGCAAACCTTCTTTGCCCGTCAGGTTGGGCGTGGCGGCATTCTTCGCACCGTCGAAAAACGCGCCGAAAGTTGAAAGCAAAATGGTGGCGAGGTATGCGATCCAAAGGTCATCAGCACTCGTCACGAGCAAGAAGGACAATGCTACAACCACGCGCGCGAGGTCCGTCGCGATCATCACCTGGCGGCGGGAGAACCGGTCAACGAACGTGCCCGCGACGGGCGACACGAGTGCGAAAGGCAGCAGTCTGCATATAAAAAAAATACCCGCGGCAAGCGGAGATGCCTCGGAAACAACACGCACCAAACCCAGGCCGGCAATGAAGTTGAACCAATTGCCGAGCTCAGAGATAAACTGTCCCGCGAGCAGATTGCGAAAATTGCGATTGCCGCGGATCAGTTCGCCATAGGTTAGCGATGCCACGGATTTAGGATAGGGGGAACTGGAACGAAATGCGAACCGAACGCCTCGTTGGAATCGTTAGGAAATTTCTATCTCGGCGGCCACACCATTCAAACGCCGCTTCCGCCAATTCGATAACCGTCGTAGTGCAAGTGAGAAACCCGTCCAAACCAGAAACGCGCCGCCGACACATGCGACAAAGCCGATCAATTGGCCGATCATGCCGCCGGTTTCACCGGTGTGCGTGAACCTGAACCACGTCCGCAATTGCTGCCCGGCATTTCGCGTCCCGTAGGGCTCCCATTTCGTGACCGCTCCCGAACCGGCATCAACGGTCAGCATCGAACGCCCGAAGATGTTCCAGTAGATCCCTTCGTCAATAGTGAACACGGCCGCACCTTTTTCGATCGGCAAGCGAAGCGAGATCGACTTCCAGGTGGGTGACTGCGCGATAGCAGTGTCCCAGGCAGCGTCGATCGCCGTCGGAAATTCGAACGTGCGAAGCGTGATGACCGAGCTGAGAAACTGGCATCGCTACGTG
>DATFEW010000011.1:0-4227 GCA_035250805.1 Pyrinomonadaceae bacterium | reverse complement strand
AATTGACGTCACGATCATTCAGCCGGGTTTTATCGAAACGCCTCTCACTGCCGGAAGGACGAACAAGATGCCGTACCTGATGAAGCTCGACGACGCGATCCCGCATTTTCTTCGCGCCATCGAAAAGAAAAAAGCATTTGCAGCGTTTCCCTGGCAGCTTGCAACGATCGTCAGACTTGGAAAGATATTTCCAGCGGGGTTATATGATCGGATCGCGTCGCGTATGCGATATAGAGAGTAGCCGAGAGCCCTTTCTTCGTTATACAATTCCTCGTTGTCCTCACACACAAAACAGATCTTATAGTCCAGCCATAAATGAACCTCTTACAGGCGATCATCCTAGGAATAGTTCAGGGTCTGACAGAATTCATTCCAATCAGCTCAACTGCGCATCTTGTTTTCGCGAGCGAGTGGACGGGTATTTACGCCGGCAATCCGCAACAGATCACGGCAACGATGGCTGTTATCCAACTCGGCACGCTCGCGGCTGTTTTCATTTATTTCGCCTCGGACATCTGGAACATAACGACGGCATTTTTGCGGGATCACTGGAACCTGCTGTTCAACAAAGACCGTATGCACTTTTCAGATGCGGCCGGAGCCGAACCGAAGTGGTTATCGAGCGATGCGTGGCTGGGATGGCTGATAATTCTCGGTTCGATACCGATCGGCGTCGTCGGGATCGTTTTTAAGGATGTTATTGAGGGCGATGCGACGAAGAATCTTTGGCTGATAGCAACGATGCTGATCGTGGTCGCGCTTGTTTTGCTACTGGCCGAACGCGTGGGTTCGCATCGAAAGCAGATGAAGGACCTAGGACTCTCGGACGCGATAATCGTAGGTTCTTTCCAGGTCATAGCGTTGATACCGGGAGCAAGCCGCTCCGGATCGACCATAACGGGTGGGCTGTTTGCCGGTGAAACGCGCGAAACGGCGGCGAGATTTTCATTTCTCTTATCGATCCCGGCTATTGCTGCCAGCGGACTTCTCGAGCTTCGGGAAGCCGTTAGTATTCTTCCGTCCGAGAGTTTTGTTCCATTGATGGTCGGCACCCTCACGGCGGGCATCGTCGGGTATCTTTCGATCTGGTTTCTTCTTGCGTTCCTGAGAAGGAATTCGATGATGGTGTTCATTGTTTACCGCCTTGTCCTTGGTTCGTTGATCCTCACATTACTTTGGCGAGGAGTATTACAGCCGTGATTCAAAAACGTTGGTCCATAACGAAGCATGATCACGATGCCGCCAGGCGTTTTGCTGCAGAGTTGAATACGTCGTCCCTTCTGGCTGCAATTCTTATTGCGCGGGGTTATGGCACTGCGGAGTCGGCGACGAAGTTTTTGAATCCGTGTTACGAAGACCTCCACGAGCCGTTTCTGATGCTGGGCTTGCGCGAAGCCGCGGCGCGCTTGCTTCAGGCGATCGAACGGAAAGAGAAGATCCTGATCTGGGGCGACTACGATGTCGATGGGACCACCGGCACGACTCTTTTGAGAAGTGTCATAAAGACGCTCGGAGGCGTGAGCACCTTTCACATCCCAAACCGTTTCACCGAAGGCTACGGAGTGAACACACCGGCGCTGCAGGAGGCGAAGGCAGATGGTGTTTCACTTGTTATCACTGTCGATTGCGGGATCCGGAGTTTTGAGCCGCTTGAATGGGCGAAAGAGAACGGTGTCGATGTAATTGTCACAGATCATCATCTATCAGATGAGGTGCGGGGAAATCCGCCTGCATTCGCAGTGGTAAATCCTAACCAGCCGGGATGCGAATATCCAGACAAACACCTCGCTGGTGTGGGTGTCGCTTTTAAGCTCGCCCACGCGTTGCTGCGGGAAAAAGGACACGCGGACAAGATCAATGACCTTTTGAAGATCACGGCGATAGGAACCATCGCGGACATTATGCAGCTCACGGGAGAGAATCGTTCGATCGTTGCGTTGGGCCTGCGCGATCTGCCGAAGACGAAGAACTGGGGACTGAAAGCATTGATGGAGGTCGCTGACTGCCGGTCGGACATGACCAGCTACGATATCGGATTTCGGATCGCCCCTCGAATAAACGCCGCCGGTCGGATGGACATTGCCAGACACGTGGTTGATCTTCTCGAATGCGAGGACTTCGACGAATCGAGGAAACTCGCGAATTTACTCGACAGCCGAAACCGTGAGCGCCAAAAGATGCAGCAGCAGATCACGGAGTTGGCGTTAATGGAATGCGAGAAGCTTTCGGAAGCAAAGTTTGTTGTCGTTTCCGGCGACGGCTGGCATCGAGGGGTGATCGGTCTGGCTGCATCGCGCATCGCTGAGCGGGTTTTTCGTCCGACGATAGTGCTCTCGTGCGAGGATGGCGTTGCGCACGGAAGCGCCCGAGGGATCCCCAATTTCCACTTGCTCCAGGCGATGCAATCCTGCTCGGAGCTTTTCGAACAGTTCGGAGGCCACGCAGCGGCAGCGGGAATGAAGATCAATACGGAGTCTATAAGCGCTCTTCGGGAACGCCTGGATCAATACGCCGCGGTCAACCTTTCAGACGATCAACTTATCCCTGAATTAAGAATAGACGCCCATGTTTCGAGTGAAACGCTTTCGCTCGCCATGGTTGAAGAGCTGAGGCGACTTGAACCCTTTGGTGCCGGAAATCCGAAGCCTGTATTTGTTACAAAGGACCTTTGCATTGATGAAGAGCCCCTCGTAATGAAGGAAAAGCATCTTAAATTGAAACTTGCCGGCAGCGGTGGAAAACGATTTGAAGCAGTCTGGTGGGATGGCGTTGAGAGGTCGAAAGGGCGAACCCTGAGACGGGGAAGCGGCATCGAACTAGCTTATACGCCTGAAGCAAATGTGTGGCAGGGAAACACGCGGTTACAGCTTGTCGTCGAAGATCTAAGGGAACATAATTGAACACGGTGCCGGAAAGTCCTTCCAAAAAGCTCGATCGGTATAATTTCCGCGCAAAGCTGCCGAAATACGTGCGTATCGGTGCTGTGGCGGTCTTGTGTTTCACCATGCTTGCGATCGGCATAGGATACTATCGTGCGAAGTCAAACTCCGAGTTTCGGATGGTCGGATTTCCAACTGAATTATCAAAGGACGTTGTGGCCTCAGTAAATGGATATGAGCGAACGGAATATGAGGGCGAATCGCCTGTTTATGTGATCAAAGCCGACAAAGCCACGACGTACAGCGACAACCACCAGGAACTCGAAAATGTTCAGTTACAGGTTTATGACGAAACCGGACAGAGCGACGAGATCACTGCGAGTAAGGCTGTCTACGTTCCGGAGGAAAACAAGAATTTCACAGCGTATTTTGCTGGGGATGTAAACATTGCCACCCGGGACCAGCTTAAACTGAACACCGAACAGGTTACGTACTCAAAGGCGGCAAACACTGTCGCAGCCGAAGAAGCTGTCCGATTCCAACGTCTAAATTTGAATGGTACATCCTTTGGTGCTATCGCGAGGATCGCAGAGAAGCGCGTTGAATTGAACCGCGACGTTCGTCTCAACATACAATCTGGGGATGGGGGGACTTCTACGGTAAATGCCGGATACGCACGTTACGATCAACACAGCGAAAAGATCGATTTCGAACAAGGTGTTCGAATGGAAATGGCTTCTGCATACGGGCCGGATAAGTCGAATCTTCAATCCGGACGAATGAGCGTATCAATGAGCACGAACGGACAGATGCGTGAAGTTTATCGTGTCGATCTGTCCGACTCCGCATATTTTGAAACGACTAAGAACGGTAAATTGTACAAAGCGCAGTCCGGCTCAGCAGTTTATGTAAAACCTAATGAGCGACTTGAATTGGCGGGCGGCGTTACGATCGAAACCGCCGATGCGGCCTCGCCTTTTTCGATCACCGCAGGCAACGCCGTCTTTGAGCGTGCGGTAGGCAGGGTCACGTTGACGGGAAATTCGCAGGTTACCCGAGGCAGCGATCTTATTAAGGGGGAGAGGCTGACCGCAAATTTCCGCGCCGACAACTCTATCGAAAATGTGGAGATCGAAGGAACCGGGTACATCAAACAGTCCCGTCCTGAGGACACGACCGAGGTTTCTTCGGGTAAGCTTTTAGCGGTTTTCGCCGAAGATGGCAGCCTGCGCCGTGCGGATACGTTCGGTCCAAGCGAACTCAGACAGTCACCGACAAATCAGGCGGACGGATCATTTACTGTCGTATCCGCCGGCGCCAGTCATTCGGTCTTCCGAGGGCCGGGACA
>DATFEW010000263.1:0-6191 GCA_035250805.1 Pyrinomonadaceae bacterium | reverse complement strand
ACGAATTAGATGTGATCTTGTACGCCCGGCCAACGCCGCCGGTCGCAAGAATTACAGCCTTTGCCTTGAAAACACGAAAGCGGCCGTGTTCGCGCTCGTATGCAAAGCAGCCGACGACACGGTCGCCGTCTTTCAGCAGCGAGATCACGGTTACTTCCATATGGACGTCGATACCCTGGTGAACGCCGTGGTCCTGGAGAGTTCTAATCAATTCGAGACCGGTTCGATCGCCGACGTGTGCAAGACGCGGATATCTATGCCCGCCGAAATTTCGCTGCAGGATCTTGCCGTCCTTTGTCCGATCGAAAACAGCTCCCCACGCTTCGAGTTCGCGGACGCGGTCCGGCGCTTCTTTGGCGTGAAGCTCCGCCATGCGCCAGTTGTTTATGTACTGGCCGCCGCGCATCGTGTCGGAAAAATGCACCTTCCAATTGTCGCGGTCATCGACATTCGCAAGCGCCGCCGCCATTCCGCCCTCGGCCATCACCGTATGCGCTTTGCCGAGAAGCGATTTACATATCAGCCCGACCCTAACGCCCGCTGCCGACGCCTCTATCGCGGCACGTAAGCCCGCGCCTCCGGCACCGATGACAAGAACGTCGTGTTCGAATGTTGTGTAATCCGTCATTAATTGGAACGCACGGACGCCCTCGTCCGCAACGAACGCGTAAGCGTTCGAAATACTTTGCGCGTTAGAAAGTCAGTTGTTCGCCTAATGGCTCATTGCGGACGAGGGCGTCCGCGTTCCCTCAAAAGATCCGGTAATCCGCGATCAATCCCATCGAACACGCGCGGATATAAAAATCAGTAAAACCGACCCAGAACAGCGAGAACCACGCATACATCATATGACGACGGTTAAGCACGCTTACGGCACGCCAAAGGCCATGCTGTACGGGCTTATTTGAGAGCGTGTCACAGCGGCCGCCGATCAGGTGCCGCAGCGAGTGGCATCCGAACGTATATCCTGCGAGCAAAATGACATTGATCGTCATTACAATGGTCCCGACGCCGATGCCAAAGCCATCCGGAAAATGTGTTGCCGCCACTGCGTCGTAGGACAGAACGACGATGAAAACAAGGGCCAGATACATGAAATAGCGATGAATGTTCTGCAGGACCAACGGAAATTTTTTCTCGCCCCGATACCCGGAGCGCGGTTCGCCGACGGAGCACGCCGGCGGGTCTGCCCAGAAGGCTTTGTAGTACGCACCGCGATAGTAGTAGCACGTGAACCGAAATCCGCCGGGAGCCCAAAGAATCAACAGCGCGGGTGTCAGCGGAATTATCATCTCCGGCATCCACTCCGGCCAAGGCCCCAACAACGCATGTCCCGATAACGGCTGTCCGGCGGCTTCCCAGATCAGCGGCGAATACATGGGCGAAAGATATGGCCCGTACGTATAGTGCTCGCCCTGGAATGCCGCCCACGTCGAATAAACAATGAATGCCGAAAACCCGAGAAACGTGAGGAGCGGGGTTACCCACCAAAAGTCCCGCCGCATCGTCTCGCCCGCACGGCGTCGCGTAATGTGAACAAGATTTGCTGCCATCTACCTAGAGGATCGGTCTCCGAAAGAAAAGTTGGATTGAATTTTGCGAGAGCGGTGATGTTAAGTCAAGTAAGCGCAAGGGTCAACGCTTGATCGCAAACTTTCCATCTTTCCATTCCAGGTCGTAAAGCTTCGCGCCTTTTTCGCTCGCCTCAAAATCAGGGCCTTGGTCGACGATCTTTTTTGCAAAAACCTTGACCGTCGTGCCGTTACGCGGAAGCTCGTACATATTCTTCTTGCTGAATTCAGGCACTGTCGAGGAAACGTCGGTCCACGTGCCGTCTTTGTAATTCAGGAAATAATTATCGTTTAGCATTTCTGCAAAGGTAGCTACGCCGATCAGATAGCTACCATCGGGCCGTTTGAAGATCGCCATCTCTATGCACGCCTGGCCGCCGTCGCAGCCGCCCTTTATATAACCGTTCTGAATATCGACCACTTCTCCAAAGGTCTTCAGATAATCTTCACGGGACTTCCTGCAGCCTTTGTCCTTTTCACGCTCACAACCCTCGAGCGTGAAGTATTTCTCCGGCAAAAGCATAAAGAAATCGCGCACCGTCTTCGGCCCGTCCGGCGGAACCGCCGCATTATCCGGTTTCGTCACACCAAAACCTTCGGGAGCAGAAGCTACGTTCTCACTCGCCGGGACGGGGTCGGAATTCTTTGGAGTTGAAGCGATTTCGCACGCGTAAAACGCAAACACGGCGAGGAGAAAAACAAGCATTTTCATGGGGCACCTTTTCGCTAAGGATTTTACTATACAATCCCGCCCTGAAAAATGGCGTATACTTTGAAAAATCATTCAAGGGGGCCAAAATGGACTTTTATTTTCTTTTGCTCTCGCTGTTTTTCCCGCGATTAACGATGCTCGGGTATTTCTTTTTCGGCGCATATCCGGCGAACACCGTCCCACTTTGGGCAGACTGGTTCCTCGGGCTTTTCCTGCCGCGGATCCTGGTAATGATCTATATCTACCAGAATATGGGATATGAGAACCCCTGGTTTTGGGTGCATCTTCTGGTTGCGATACTTAACTATTTTACCGGCGGCTGGAGGACATATGTCTGGCGGGCAAACCGTTACAACGACGAAATAACGAGCGCCTGACCCGGGCAACATCTATTTAAGTGTTTGTTTCGTCAGGCTTTGCTGTTACAATCTAGCCACACAAGATCTTGAATCACGAACCTTTAGGAGGGAAGCATGGCAGTAGCTGTACCAAACGAAACTGGTTTTTCGCGCGCGATTTATATTGTGTGGGGTATCTTGATGATCGTGGCGGGGCTTTTCCTGTGGGCCCGTCCCGCAACAACCTCACTGGTTTTGGTCGAGATAATGGCCATCTTCTGGATCGTCGGGGGGATCTTTGACTTTATCCGCGCCATCGCCGATAAGCCCGACTACTACGGCTGGAGAATCGCAGGGGCGATCATCGGCATAATCGCAGGTCTCTACATAATCGGGAATCCGCTGCTGGGTACCATGTTTACCATCCAGATCGCGTTCCTCCTTCTTGCGATATACGGAATCGTAGGGGGAATCTTGAACATCATCGGGGGAATCAGGGGCGAAGGGACAAGGTGGTCCGCGGTTATTATCGGCGCCATGTTGGTCTTGATAGCAGGCTGGCTGCTGTTCCATTGGCAATCGGCGATCTTAACGTTTGTTCCCGTGTTGGCGATCTTCATGGTCGTAGGCGGAATATTCTCGATCATTGCATCGTTCTATATCGATCAGGCCGGTGTAATCGCTTCCAATCCAGCCGCCGCGCCCGCAGCGCCAGCGGCAACAACGCCGGCTCCGGCTGCGACGTCCGGCCCCACAACTGATACTTCGGCTGGTGACTCTTCTCCCGCCAGTTAACATATTTAGCGGGACCGTATCCCAATAAAGTAAAAAGGGCCTCCATCTGGAGGTCCTTTTTTCACAATTGGCTCCGCAGGTAAGACTCGAACTTACAACCCTTCGGTTAACAGAAGGAAATATCCATTCCTACTGAGTGCCATTGGGTGCTTCTAACTTTAATATCGGGAAAGGCTTAGTAACGATTCCCCCACGCATTGACACTCAGTGATTTTGTGTCGTTTTCCGTGCCATTTCGACGAGTTGTGACACAATCCATGCCACAATCAAGATACGTTGAACGCATTCTAAGCATAGAGGCCGCTGGCTATGGTATTCCGACGAAATTTAAGGCGGTCTTTCCGGTTAGACTAACCAATAGGCAGCCAAGAATCATCAATGCAAGGCCGGGCCAAAACAGGTCTACAAATCTGACTCCGCCTTGACCAAAGACCATCGCGTTCGGCGGAGTGCTTATAAGAAAAGGGACGCCGAACGAGGCGGACACAGCGACCAAGATCGCCGTAGAAGGCGCGGGTATCAGGGCCGTTGCGAGCGGAATAAGCATCACGGCGGTGGCAGTATTGCTCATCAGGGCTGAGAGTATGGCGCTCGCCAAACACAGCAAAAACAGGCTTAGCATCGGGTTGAGTTCTGCGAATGGGACGTTAGCTGCAAGGTCCCTAACAAACGCCGACTGTTCGAGAAGTCGTCCTAGGGTGATCCCCCCGGCGATCAAAAGAAGAGTGGACCAGTCAACTTTCCGAAGATCTTCTTTAGTAAGAATGCCAGACAGAAACACAAACGCGGCTGAGCCGAGGGCGACTACCGCCGCGGGAATCTTATGAAGGGGTTCCGTCAACCATAGGACTATAGTTCCCACGAAGACGATCAGAAAAGCGATCTGCATAGGTTGGTTCTCTGGCAGATCCCCACGGCTGTTGAGTATGTTGTTCAGATCGGCGTTCTTATCCTTCCAATCACCCTTATTTCGTCGTGAACGCCAGGCGAGAAATAAATAGGTCACAGCGAGCATTCCGATCGTAAGTGGGAGGGCAAATGCCATCCAGCTTAGAAAAGAAACCGGCTGAGTGGCTGAGATCGAGGCAAGGGCGATGGCATTCGGCCCCGTGCCGATCGGCGTTGCAATGCCGCCGAAATCTGCTGCGAGGGCCACACCAATGAGAACTACGCGTCGAAGAATATGATCGGCTTCGAACTTCCCAATGAGTGGTTGCAGACACGCGAGCACGAGCGCCGCGGCGGCAATATTGGACATCCACATTGAAAGAAATGCGGTAATTAAGATCACAAAGAGTAGAAACTTTTTGAAGGATCTTCCCGACGAGCGAAGCGCAAATTGAGTAAGACGTCGGTCCAGTCCATGGCGCTGGGTGGCAACACCCAGTACAAAACCGCCGAAGAACAACGCCATGACTGGATCAACAGCCCACGACAAAACCCTTGGCAAGGCATACTTGCCATCGATCTGTGCAAGAGTAAGGGGCACGAGCGTCCACAAAAGGAGGGTCGGAACGAATGGAGGAACGACCTCGGTGAGCCACAAAAGGAGGCAGATGCCGACGATCGACACGATCCGGGCATGGACCGCGGATTCAATAAGGCTGTTGGAAATGACAATTAGAAGAACCGCTGCACTTCCCACTAGCATCCAGCGCTTCATAAGGCCACCCGCGAAAGTTCCGCACCTCCGCCGTTGAGGTTAAGCATCCGTGTAGAGCACCATAGACGCAATTCCGAGATAGATTGTTACACTAAGAAAATCTTGAATCACAGTTGCGATAGGACCGCTTGCCGCGGCGGGGTCAACTTTCATTCTCGACAACAACAGCGGCAGGGAACTCGCAATTAGTGTTGCTGTAACGGCCGAAAAGAGAATCGCCAGACCAACGATAATCGCGACCGTGATCTTGTCGGTCCACAAATACAAGGTTAGCAGCGCCAAGAATCCAACGATCGAGCCGATAAGCAATCCAGTTGCGCTTTCGAGTGCGATCTCCCGTCCGGCAGGAACCTTTCGCGCTGCCATTCGTCTGATAACCAAGGTTTCGGTCTGGGTCCCAATCGCATCAGACATATAGACCACTAGGGGGAGAAAGAATGCCAAACTGATCTCGACTCGCAGCGCACGCTCGAAAGCACTAGCCACGCCCCCGATAAGAATTCCGCCGATCAATCCCAAAATCAGCCATGGCAGCCGCGCACGGACGCCTTGAAAAACGGTCGGCGTATCGAGTAAAAAATGGTGTCTAGCACCGATGCCTCCATGCAGGAAAATATTGTTAATGTGCCTTTTGTGAAGGAATGTAAGTAAATGTTCGACCGGGATCGCACCGATCAGGCGACGCTGCAAATCTACGACGGCGACATCGGCATCATGATTTTCTATTACCAGCAGGGCCGCTCGCTCGGCACGTTCGTCAGCGGATACTTCGACCGGAGATCTACCTTTCAGGACACGGAGCTCGGTTTCCGGTCGAGTTCTGATCAAGGATTTGAGCGGCACCTGGCCCGTCAGGTGCCCTTCCCTGTCAACCAGATAAACGTGATCGTATTCTTCAAACTCTCGATCTCGCAACAGCGTGAGAGCAGACCGGGCATTCTCGGTTTCCGGCACAATCGGGATTACTTTCGTTAGCAAATCCGAAACTCTCATGATTTATGGTAAATCAAGTTGCACCGAGACCTTACGCCCGCAGTTCAGGGCAATCCCGTTTCTGACTTCCGTGCTGGGCGCATTCTTCGCATAATGCCTAATGCGAAGACGACAAAGGC
>DATFEW010000005.1:0-2968 GCA_035250805.1 Pyrinomonadaceae bacterium | reverse complement strand
CGTTGCTATGGACGGCTATCGAGCCAGTCAGGCATTTCTTCAAACGTACCTTACGGAAAAGAAACCGGGAAGCAAAATAAAGTTAACGATCTTTCGCTTCGACAAGCTGCAGGACATCAATTTCACGTTGGGTTCAGACACTCGTCCGGAGTATGAATTTGAACCGCTGTCGCAGCCGACGATCTTACAACGGCGATTGTACCGGGATTATCTCGGCGGAGAAACAGCCGCCCAATGAGCCGATATTATTTGATGGTTATTCGTTGCTTTCTCTTTGTCGGGTGCGCCCTGATGCCGCTCATCTTGTCCGGTTGCCAGGGACAGCAGGCAGGCCCTGGGGGATCCCAGTCTTCGCTGGGACAGGTGCCAGCGGTTCGTCTGAATTACCGTTACGAACCGGATGTTCCCCCGCCTACGGAACCAGCTAAGGCGCAGACCGAGGAGCGTAACGCGGCTGTTCAAAATGATTTCGATCAAGATCGGCCGGATGAAGTGCTCGATAAGACGATCGCTTCCCCGGACGGGAAACGAAACGTTGCCGTATATCATCGTGTGAACGATCTGCCTTCGGAATTCAGGCTGGATATGTACGGGGCGGATGGCAAGCCCCTGCAAAAGATGACTTCCGACCTTATGGCGGCGCATTTTCCGGACACGATACGCTGGTCGCCCGATTCTGCGAATGTCGCTTTTGTTGCAATGATCCGGGGAGTCCAGACCGAACCGGCCCCTGAGGGCGAGCAACCGCCCCTACCGCCCTCGCTTTCGAATACTAATGCGCAATCGAATGTCGATCCGGAAGCGAATGCCGCCAACGATGTAAACGCAAATGTTAATGCCGACGCTCCTGTTTCAGAACCGACGCCGGTCGCGCCTACGGGAATTCTTACTTTTAGGACCGAACAGATCTACCTCGCCAATGCGAACGGCGAAGGCGTGAGGCCCGTCACGCAGAACGAGGGCCTTATCTACTTCTACTATGCGTGGGCGCCCGATAGCTCTGGGCTGGCCGCACTGGCGTCAACGCAGCGAGAGTGGCAGTACCTGCAATTCAGGGCCGAATCCAATGGCGAAATATTCGTTCCGGTCGGGCGGCCGAGAGTGGTTGAAAAAAATGGACGCGAGCGCCGGCTCGACGACGCTTTGACAGCGGTGCATCCGGTTTGGTCGCCCGATTCGGCCAAGGTCGCAGCCGCATACGACACTCAGGTACGAATATACGACGCAGGCGGAACGACAACGACCCAAGCCGCCATTCCATTAAAGAATCAGTTATTGATATCTTCACAGGCCTACGACCGCGAACAACAGCAGAAACTTCAGGCAGCGAATACCGGCATCGATACGAACCAGACGTCGATAAACACAAACCAACCGGCATCGACACTGCCGGACGAGAAGTCGCTCGTTTCGTATAATCCGATTGTTTCACTCGCATGGACCGCGGACGAGCTCCTCTATCTGCAAACAGCGTTCATTAAAAGAATGAAAAAAGAGGCCGACAGCGTGATGAGTTTTCCGCGCTGGCACCGTCTGGTCTTATCGCCGCAGGCAGCACCGGTCAGGTAGTTTATGGACTCAAGATCGATCGACGAAGTTTACGAGAAGAACAACGACGTTGCGGATCGGCTGGAAGCCCTGGTCGGTTCCCTGGATAAGGAGCAAATCGATGTCTTGCCGAAGGGCGAAAAATGGACGATCGGAAATATCGTGGAGCACGTTTCGATCGTTGAGGCGGGCGTGATCAGGATCTGCGGGAAACTGCTTCGAAAGGCTGAGTCCGAGGGCAAGGCGGCTGACGGAACGATCTCGGTCTCTGACAGTTTTATGGAAAAGACTCTCGAGATCGCGAGGCTCAAACTTGAAGCCCCAGAGATCGTCCAGCCGACCAAAAAAAGATCGATCGACCAATCTCTCGCAAGGCTAAAAGAGAGCCGGATACAACTTCAGGAACTTAAATCATCTTTTGAGAAATTCGATTCAACCGATTACCGGTTTCCGCATCCCTTTCTTGGCGAGCTCTCCGCCGGTGAATGGCTCATGCTGGTCGGCGGGCATAAATTGCGTCATATCAAGCAGATAGAACGGCTGGTGGGACAGACATAAAAATTTGCCCCGGCTACGAGGAGGGCGTATAGCCGGGGCATTTTCGTCCAAACAAAAGCTTCAACTATCCGGTTGATTTGATTGAAGCCGATAATTGGATGTTCCTGCCTTGCACGGCGGTTGCCGATTTTCTTCAAGTTCGAACTTTTTGTTTAAGTTGTAGCCGGCCCGTGTTAAAGTCCTTTCAATCGGTAAAACATGGACTAAACTCTCTGCGCACGGCAGTTTCGCCTTTGAACAATCTCTATGGACAAGTTTGTAATTCGTGGCGGGAGGCCGCTAAAAGGCCGCATCGAGGTCAGTGGGGCGAAGAATTCGGCGTTACCGTGCCTTGCTGCCACACTCCTCACGCCTGAGACGGTTATCCTGCACAACGTACCCTATGTAAAAGACCTTATTACGCAGCGGCGTCTTCTTGAGGATCTCGGCGCCACCGTTTTAACTCCCGAGCTCAGAACACACAAGGTAACCGCCAAAAACATAGAAACCTACGAAGCGCCATATGAGCTTGTCAAAACGATGCGCGCCAGCGTCCTCGCCCTTGGGCCGCTCCTCTCCCGGTTCGGCAGGGCAAAAGTCAGCCTGCCCGGCGGCTGCGCCATCGGAACCCGTCCGATCGATCTCCACCTGAAGGCATTTGAAAAGCTCGGTGCCGAGGTCTCACTCGAGTCGGGCGATGTAATTGCTCGTGCACCAAAAGGCAGGCTCGTCGGGTCGGACATTGAGTTCGAGAAGGTAACCGTCACGGGAACTGAAAATGTGATGATGGCCGCCGTTCTCGCGAACGGTAAGACCACGATCCGCAATGCCGCACGCGAGCCTGAGATCGAGGATCTTGCGGAGCTTCTGATCAAGATGGGTG
>DATFEW010000003.1:0-9810 GCA_035250805.1 Pyrinomonadaceae bacterium | reverse complement strand
TGGCGGTGCTTCCAAAAAGTTTCCTCGAGGCCCGGCAGATAATACGCCAGTTTCGCCCACATGTCGTGGTCGGCGCGGGCGGTTATGTATCCGGACCTGTGCTTATGATGGCAGCGATAATGGGCGTGCCGACTCTGGTAATGGACTCGAACGCCTTGCCCGGTTTCACCAACCGGAGGCTTGCCCGCTATGTCGACAGGGCAGCTCTGACGTTCGAAGTGTCCCTTCCTTATTTCGGAAAGAAAGGTGTGGTTACTGGGAATCCAGTTCGGCAGGAATTTTTTGAGATCGCTTCGAAAGCACGAACGGATAGGTTTCACATATTGATCTTTGGGGGATCACAGGGCGCGCGCGCTATCAACACTGCGATGGCGGAATCGCTTAAAGGCCTTTCGAAATTCAATGAGACTTTGACCATCACCCATCAGACCGGTGAGGCAGACTTTGACCGGATTCGCGAAGCGTACACACGATCGGCATTTGCGAATGCCGATGTTCGGGCGTTCATCTCAAATATGCCTACAGAATTCGGAAAGGCGGACCTTATAATTTCGCGCGCCGGAGCGACCACTTGTGCGGAACTTGCCGCAGCAGGCAAAGCTTCGATCATGATCCCTCTTCCCACCGCGGCGGATGATCACCAGCGAAAAAATGCCGAAGCTCTCGAGGCCGCCGGCGTGGCGAAAATGATCCTTCAGCGCGACCTCTCCGGCGAGAAACTCGCTGAAGAGATCAGCCGGTTTGTGGAATCTCCGGAGATCATAACCGAGATGGAACGGGCAGCTAAAGCGATGGGCCGCGAAGACGCTGCGGAGAAAACGGCCGACTTGATAGAAGAACTAAAGCGTAATGTTTAGACACGTAAAGCGAATACACTTCATCGGGGTCGGCGGTATCGGCATGAGCGGCATCGCTGAGGTGCTGTGCAATCTCGGTTTTGATGTTACGGGCTCCGACATAAGACGTTCCAAGAATACTGATCGTCTCGAGTCTACGTGTCGCATAAAGTTCTTCGAAGGGCACGCCGCGGAAAATGTCGGCGATGCGCAGGTGGTTGTCTATTCATCCGCCGTCCAGCCCGATAATCCGGAGGTATTGATCGCGAAGGAAAAGGGGATCCCGGTTATTCCGCGGGCCGAAATGCTCGCTGAGTTGATGGTTCTAAAACCGTACGCCGTTGCCGTATCCGGAACCCACGGAAAAACATCGACGACATCAATGGTGGCCGCGATCCTCAGTCACGCGGGCAAGGACCCGACGACCATTGTAGGCGGCGTGGTCGAATCGCTCGGCTCCAATGCCCGACTCGGCAGCAGCGAATGGTTCGTAACGGAGGCCGATGAAAGCGATCGCTCATTCCTGATGCTCTATCCGACTATCGCCGTTGTCACCAACATCGACAAAGAACATATGGAATCGTACAAGGGTATGGCCGACGTCGTTCAGTGCTTTACGGATTTCGTGAATAAGGTGCCGTTTTTCGGCGCGGCGGTCATCTGTCTGGACGATCCGAACGTTCAATTGATAATCCCGAACATCAAGCGCCGGCGAGTCACGTACGGGATGACGGCACAGGCCGATATTTCCGCCCATAATATCAGGTACAACGAATCTTTCGGCTCTACGTTCACCGTGTGGCGCGGTAATGATGTGCTCGGTGAGATCAATTTACCAGTTCCGGGCGAACATAACGTCTATAACGCACTCGCTGCGACAGCCGTCGGGTTGGAACTAGACACACCGTTCAACACCATAGGCGAGGCATTATCGAAGTTCGTCAACGCAAATAGACGGTTTCAGTTCAAGGGAACTGCGAACGGGATAACGGTTGTTGACGATTACGGGCATCATCCCACTGAGATCCTCGCAACACTTTCGGCCGCAAAGAACAGCGCCGGCGGGCGACGGACCGTTGTTGTTTTCCAGCCGCATCGATATACCCGGACGCAAGAACTTTTTGACGAATTTGCCCTCGCATTTAACAACGCCGACCTTCTATTCGTTCTCGATATTTACGCCGCGAGCGAACAGCCGATCGAGGGAGTTACAGCGGAAGTTTTGACCGAAAATATACGGCGTTTCGGCCATAAAAATGCCAATTACATCGGCGCGATGGAGACGGCGACGGCGAAGGTTGTGCCCCGCCTCCAAGAGGGCGACCTTGTTATCACTTTGGGCGCGGGAACAGTTACACGATTGTCTGACGAGATCGTTATGGCGCTCAATGGGAACAAATAATTGTTTACTATGAAAACAAAATCCGGAAAAAGAGTAAGAACCAAGAGGGCCTTGAAAAGGCCGCAAAGGCGGAGGATCTCGAAAGGCGAGGACCGCAGGCGCGCATTCAGCCAATTTGTTTTGCCTTTGGCGATCTGCGTCTCCATTTTGATCTGTCTGGGTGCACTCAGCTATCTCGGATATCAGAACGTAGCCGCGTCCGATTTCTTTGATGTCAAGAAGATCGTCGTTGTAGGTGAACATCGGGCCTCTAAAGAAGGGATCGAGAACGTGGTCAGGATCGAAACCGAGCGAACGGGTGTATGGAGGTCGGACCTTTTCGGTCTTAAATCGAAGATCGAAAAACTGCCATTCGTAAAAACCGCTTCTGTAACGCGGGTATTGCCGGGAGGCCTGAGGGTTCAGATAGTAGAACGTCAGCCGGCGGCATTAGTCACCCGGAGCGGACGCGGGTACTTGGTTGATGCTGACGGGGAGCTGCTTGCGCTCGCCGACCAGCCCGAAGAAAACCTGCCATTCGCAATGATCGGATGGGATGAGACGAAATCGGAAAAAGCCGTAAAGGACAACGTCGAGCGCGTAAAGATCTATCAACGCATGGTTGCGGAATGGCGCGTCGCTAACGTGCTCTCCCGTGTTCAACACGTAAGCCTTGTTGATCTTCGCGAGCCGCGCGCTGTGATCTCGGATTCGGGGACCACAGTTTCTATCGCGGTGGGTCGCGAAAACTACGGGGAAAATCTTGTAAAAGGTATCAAGGCGATCGTCGGAAAAGGAAATATGTTCGAAGCTGTAAATCTAGTCGGCACTAACATGATCCTTGCGCCGCGAAAGCAGAACTAATCTATGAATCGTGACATTCACGCGGTAGGGCTCGATATTGGGACAAGCAAGGTCCGCTGTGTCATTGGTGAGGCTGAAGGCCCGCGGCTGAAGATCGTCGGTGTCGGGGAAGCGGAATCGCGCGGACTTAGGCGCGGTATCGTCACCGGCGCTGAATCAGTTACTGAATCAATAAAAAGAGCCGTGGACGAAGCTGAGCGCGTAAGCGGTCTTGAGATCGGCTCAGCGGTCGTCAATCTCTCCGGCGAGCATTTCCGCGGTGAGAACAAGAACGGTGTGGTGGCGGTTGCAGGTGCCGGTCGTGAGATTACCGATGACGACGTCGGGCGTGCGATCGAATCGGCGAGTGCTCTCCAACTTCCATCAGGCTGGGAGATCTTCAGCCGCCTTCCGCAGGAGTTCATTGTTGACGGACAGGACGGAATCAGTGATCCCATCGGGATGAGCGGAACGCGTCTGGAATCGCTGGTCCACATCGTAACCGGGCCAAGTGCCGGACGACAGAATCTTGAAAAAGCGGTGACGCGGGCGGGTCTCAAAGCCGACCGGATGATGCTCGAGCCGCTAGCGGCTGCTGAGAGCACCCTCACCGACGACGATAAAGAGTATGGTTGCGCGATCGTCAATATTGGCTCCGAGATCACAGGTCTGATGATCTTCGGACGCGGCGCAGTTCAGCATACCGCAGTGTTCCCGTTCGGCGGGCTTCATTTTACAAAAGATCTTGCCGTCGGACTTCGCGTCTCCATTCAGGATGCGAACAAGATCAAACAGAAACACGGCTGTGTCGCCGGCTTTCTCTTGAACGACGAAGAGCGGCAGGAAATGATCGATATCGTTCCAGTCGGACGCAACGAAACGCGCGGACTTTCCAAAGAGATCCTGTGCGACATCATGCAGCCTCGTGCACTCGAATTGCTGCAGCACGTCGCCCATGAAGTGAATGCAACGCAGATGCAGATCCCCAGCGGAGTGGTATTGACCGGAGGCGGCTCAATGGTTCGCGGAATGGTCGAGATCGCAGAACAGGTTTTCGATGCCCCAACACGTAACGGATTACCCGAGGCCGAATTCTTAAGCGGCTTGGCGGGTCAGATCCAATCTTCGGCATGGGCCGTGGCATGCGGCCTGGCACTCTCGTCAATGCGAGAACAAATTCGCGATCAGAATATCGGAGGAAGATCGGCAACAAGGCGAATGGCAGAATGGTTTGGAAATATTCGCGGAAAATTTAAATAAATGTTAACCGGCGGCTGGATTTTTACCACAAATCGTTGTATGCTCAATCGCCGTTAGCACAATATCTTGTTATTTGTCCGAACCGGGTATTCGCCTCAACTAATTTCAAAAGCCTTTTTCCTCACTTGAGGTATGAACGAAATGATGGAAAGCTTTCACACTAAGTCGAGCCCGACCCCTATAAAGATCTTCATCGATGAACCGCCGATCACCGGTGCGAAGATCAAGGTCGTTGGCGTTGGTGGCGGCGGCGGAAACGCGGTCAACCGGATGATCGATGCCGGTATCAAAGGTGTCGAGTTCATTGTCGCGAACACTGATCTCCAGGCGCTAAACGCATCGAAGGCGCCCATCAAGATACAGCTTGGCAGCAAATCGACTCGAGGCTTAGGCGCTGGGTCGAATCCGGAGGTCGGACGTCAGGCCGCGCTCGAGGACCACGAGAAGCTTCTCGATGTGCTAGAAGGATCCGACATGGTCTTTGTCACTGCGGGCCTCGGCGGCGGGACGGGAACTGGCGCGGCACCGATCGTAGCCTCGCTCGCGATCGACCTGGGCGCTCTGACTGTAGCCATTGTTACGAAGCCGTTCACTGTCGAAGGTAAGAAGCGCATGGCACAAGCGGAGCAGGGTCTTGCTGAACTTCGCGGCTGTGTTGATACGATCATCACCATTCCGAACTCCAAGCTTCGCGAAGTCGAGGAAAACATCACTCTTATCGACGCGTTTAGGCGTGCCGACGAAGTTCTACTACAAGCAGTCCAAGGCATCACAGACCTGATTACGACGCCGGGGATAATAAACCTAGATTTTGCCGACGTCACCACAGTGATGCGTGGCCGCGGCGTTGCATTGATGGGCATTGGAACGGGCGAAGGCCCGGATGCTGCGTCGAAGGCGATGCGGGAAGCTTTGGACTACAAGCTTCTAGAAGAGAACTCGATCACAGGTGCACGAGCTGCGCTGATCAACGTTACCGGCGGTTTAAATATGCCGCTTGCGGAGATCGAGGATGCGATCGGGATGATCGAAAGCGAATCTGACGACAACGCCGACATTATCTGGGGCAATGTCATTCGAGAAGATCTGGGAGACAAGATCATGGTAACGGTCATAGCGACCGGTTTCGACAGCCACGTGCAGATGATGCGTCCGCAGCCCCGCGTTATGGAAGTACAGGCCGCAAACGGCGCGTCCAAGCCGGCGTTCGCTCCACCTGGTCCGGTCCCTGAAAATGAAAACCTAGAGGTGCCCACGTTTATTCGACGACAGGCCGATTGAGATTTCGATACGTCACAACAAGGTCGATTCGCATAGAATGAAATTTGCGAATGGGCCTTTTTTTATTTGATGGAAAACAAACCGATCATAGGAATCACGATGGGCGATGCCGCAGGCATCGGACCGGAGATCATAGTTAAATCCCTACAAGACGGTGCGTTGCTTAAGCAGATCCGGCCGGTCGTGATCGGTGACGCGACCGTGATCCGGCGCACGATCGCAATGCTAGGCGAGAATACCGAGGCCGTCAACTTCGATCGAGACACCGAGCGCGAGCGCGGGATCGAAATGGTCGACCTTGGAAATCTGCCGATGGCGTTCGCTCTTGGCGAAGTATCGCCCGAAATCGGAAAGGCGGCGGGTGAGTACATCGAGAAGGCAGTCGGTCTCTGGAAAGCTAAAGAGATCGACGCGATCTGCACCGCCCCGATAAATAAGAGATCTCTGGGTCTCGGCGGGTACGACTTTCCCGGACACACCGAATTCATTGCCGCACTCACAGATACGAACGAATTCGCAATGAGCTTTTTTGCTGAAAAACTTCGCGTTGTTCTGATCTCGACCCATCTTCCGCTGTCGGAAGCGATCGAACGGGTAAAAGCCGAACCGCTGGGGAAGCTTATCGATTTTACTGATCGCAGCCTTTCAGTGCTGCTAAAACGAAAGATAAAGATCGCTGTTGCTGGCCTTAATCCTCACGCATCTGAGAACGGAATGTTTGGGAGCGAGGAACGTGACCAGATAGAACCCGCGATTGCGAAGTGTGCCGCTGCAGGGATCGACGTTTCCGGTCCGTATTCGCCAGACACGATTTTTCTTCGCGGATATAAGGGCGAGTTTGATGCGATCGTCGCGTGCTATCACGACCAGGCGACTATCGCGGTGAAGTCATTGTCATTTGGTTCGGCGGTAAATGTAACGCTCGGCTTGCCGCTTATCAGGACGTCCGTGGATCACGGCACGGCATACGACATAGCCGGGAAAGGCATGGCCGACGAATCGAGTATGAAAGCCGCAATCCGGCTTGCCGGTGACTTGGTGATGGTCACTGAGTAAGCGCAAACTACCTTGACCTTGTATACTATCAATGGTAGGTTTCAAAATTACTTCCAAGCTTCTATATTTCGATCAAGGAGCCATTTTCAGTGTCAAAACCGAAGCTTTTGTTGGCCGATGATTCTCTCACGATCCAGAAGGTCGTCAATCTCACATTTGCGGACGAAGGTATCGATGTTATTACCGTCGGCGATGGCGACACCGCTCTACGGGAGATCGCACAGGCACCGCCCGATATCGTGCTTGCGGATGTGCACATGCCCGGCCCCAGCGGGTACGAGATCTGCTCACTGATGCGCGGGATCGATGAAACGGCCAAGATCCCCGTGATGCTTCTGGTGGGTTCGTTCGAGCAATTCGATCCGGCTGAGGCCGACCGCGTCGGAGCGAATGGCTACGTAACAAAGCCGTTTCAATCCATCCGTCAGCTCGTCGATCAGGTAAAGGGGTTGATCGCCGCCGAACCGCAAGTTTCGGAGGAGGAGGTTGCTGGATCCGAAGATGCAGGCGAATCGATTCCAGAAGAGGCAGATACCAGCGATATAGACTTTCTTTACCATCAAAGTTTTGCCGAGACTGTGGAAATGCCGCCGGAGATGGCGGCTGAAATGGCGGCCGCTGCGTACGCCAGCGATCGTCTGGATGACGAGATGATCGAAACGAGCTACACGGCGGAACAGCATCAGGAGCCCGTCGAGTTTGGCGTGTCTTCCGAACAAGAAAACACTGAGAATAGATATCGCTTTGAACCCGAGGAGCCGAACGTGATCTCCCTTGACGATGACGATCTTCCGGATTCGGCTGCGTCAGCGCCTTCGGCCGAGCCTGAAACTTCGTTTGAAGAAACGCCGGTTACGCCCGCAATGCACACGGCCCCCACTGAGGAGTTCAGCGTGCGGGATCCGTTTGCAAGCAAGGCCCATGAATTTGATCTGGATAATGACGATATTTTAGATCTTGGGCCCGCGAACCCGCCGCCGGTCAGCATACCACCGCCGCCGGCCGAACCTGCGCCGCGGACACCCGAAGCTGCTGAACAGCAGGCGACACCTCAGGTTGTTACACTTGCACCCGAACAACTCGAGATTATCGTGCAAAAGGTCGTTGAAAAGCTCTCAGAGAAACTCTGATCGAGGCATTAATAGATATTCAACGGCTGGTTAACCGAAAGGATGAAAACCAGCCGTTTTTGTTTTAGAATCACAGTTTTTACCCGTATGGAGATCGCAAAGGCCTATGATCCAAAAGAGGCCGAACAAAACCATTACGACCGCTGGGAAACGAGCGGATTTTTCACTCCGGAAATAAACCAGGATCCTGCCGCGGAAACGTTCTCGATCGTTATCCCGCCTCCCAACGTGACTGGCTCACTTCACATGGGCCACGCGCTTCAGCACACGTTGATGGATGTGCTCACGCGTTGGAAGCGAATGCTCGGCTACCGCACTCTGTTTCTCGTTGGGGTAGATCACGCCGGTATATCGACGCAGTTGATGGTCACCCGGCAGCTCAAAAAGGAAGAGCACAAAACGCCGCAGGATATCGGCCGCGAGGTTTTTACCGAGAAGGTCTGGCAGTGGAAAAAAAAATACGGCGGTGAGATAACGCGACAGATCCGCCGCGAGGGGTTGTCCGTCGATTGGACGCGCGAGCGGTTTACGATGGATGAGGACCTTTCAAGGGCGGTTCGCGAAGTGTTTGTCCGGTTGTATGAAGAAGGCTGGATATATCGCGGCACGCGCATCGTTAATTGGTGTCCGAAAGACAAAACGGTGCTGTCTGATCTTGAAGTAAAAGAAGAAAAGGCAAAGGACGGAAAGCTTTATTACTTGAGGTACCCATTGTCAAAACCGTCTGCGTCAGCGGGCGGTTCTGACTTTCTCACCGTCGCCACAACACGTCCCGAGACAATGCTCGGCGACACTGCCGTTGCCGTGAACCCCGAAGATGACAGGTACAAAGACCTTATCGGCAAGACCATTGCATTGCCACTGACCGGCCGCGAAGTTCCCATCATTGCCGACGAGTATGTCGATGCTGAATTCGGAACCGGAGCTGTTAAGATCACGCCGGCCCACGATCCGAACGATTGGGAGATAGGAGAGCGGCACGGGCTGGAAAAGCTCATTGTGATGAACGACGACGCCTCGATGAACGCAGCCGCCGGTGCGGAATTCGAGGGGCTCGATCGTTTTGAAGCCCGCACAAAGGTCATTGAGAAATTTGAAGAGCTCGGTCTGCTTGAAAAAATAGAAGAATACGATGGCTCGCTGCCGCATTGCGAACGCTGCAAAACGATCATCGAGCCGCTGTTGTCCGAACAGTGGTTTGTAAAGATGGACGAGATGCGCGACTTAGCGCTAACGCTGATGCGCGAGGAGAACTCGCCGCGTTTCTCACCCGAGGTCCCACACAAAAAGGTCTATACAGCGTGGCTCGAAAATCTTCGCGACTGGACCATCTCGCGGCAGCTTTGGTGGGGACACCAGATCCCTGCCTGGTACGACAAGCAGGGAAATGTGTACGTCGCTCGATCAAAAGAAGAAGCGTACGAACAGGCCGGCACGCAGGAATTGACGCAGGATGACGATGTGCTTGACACGTGGTTTTCGTCAGCTCTCTGGCCCTTCTCGACCTTGGGATGGACCGGGAACGCGCACGCCCCCTTTCGCAATGAGGGCGAGGCCCGAACAGCCGGCCGATTGGACTTGGACGTTTTTTATCCCACCGACGTCCTTGTCACCGGACGTGACATCCTTTTCCTTTGGGTCTCGCGAATGGTGATGACCGGGCTAAAGTTCATTGGCGAGAAGCCGTTTGATGACGTGATCATCCACGGCACCGTTCTCGATAAGAACGGCCAGAGGATGTCGAAAACAAAGGGCAACGGCATTGATCCGCTCGACGTTTTCGATAAATACGGCGTGGACGCGACGCGAATGACGCTTGCGGGATCGTCCACCGGCGCCGATTTCGCATGGCGTGATGAGCGAGTCGAATCGTTTCGGAATTTTGCAAACAAGATCTGGAACGCCACACGGTTCTGTTTGATGAATTCGGAGGGAGCGAGTCTTAGTTCGGAGTCCCTGCTTCAGCAGGCCAGTGGTGACGAACGGCCGCCTGAAGGCAGAACTCCAATCTTAGCCGATCGAT
>DATFEW010000002.1:0-3074 GCA_035250805.1 Pyrinomonadaceae bacterium | reverse complement strand
AGAAGAACTCGGAACTGTTGCGGATCTGGTTGAGGTCGGTCCCGGCGCGAGGGTCACTATTTCCGCCACGCTCGTTACAAGCGATACAAAGGACGGCGATTCGATCGCAGTGAATGGAGTTTGCCTCACCGCGGCTGATGTCTCGCACGGCGGATTTTCCGCCGATGTCTCACGAGAAACACTTGATCGTTCGACCCTAGGAACGTTGAAGCACGGTTCGCGGGTCAATCTCGAACGCTCTGTCACTCCCGCAACGCGCCTCGGCGGACACATCGTGCAGGGGCACGTGGACGGCCGCGGGACGTTTATCTCTGCTACACAAGATGGGGATTTCTATACGGTACGCATCGGCTTTCCACCTGAGCTCGCGCGGTATTTCGTTTATAAAGGCTCGGTCGCTGTCGAAGGGATCTCCCTCACGATCGCGTCGCTCGACGACAGCCACTTCGATATCGCCGTGATTCCCAAAACCTGGGAACGCACAAACCTTTCGACCCTAAATGCCGGCATGCGTGTCAATCTGGAAGTGGACGTTATAGCAAAATACGTTGAACGCATGCTCCAGCCAGCGGCAACCAAAGGCTAGAGTGTACAAAAAAAAGGCAGCCATGCGGCCGCCTTTTCGTTTCGCGTTGGACGCTCCTCTACTTTGATCCGCCTGCCAGTTTTCCGATAAGCGAGAACAGTGGCAAATACATCGAAATGACGATAGAACCGATCGTCACGCCGAGAAATGCGATCAACACCGGCTCGATCATTGCGAGAAGATCGGCGATCGCGGTATCGACTTCTTCTTCGTAAAAGTCAGCGATCTTGCCGAGCATGGCGTCAAGTGCACCGGTTTGCTCACCGACGCCGATCATTTGCCCGACCATGTGCGGGAAAACTTCGGTCGCCTTTAACGGCTCAACAAAATTCTCACCGCGTTCGACGCCGGCACGGACCTTGATGATCGCGTTTTCTATGACAACGTTGCCGGCCGTCTTGGAGGTGATCTCAAGCGACTGCAGAATCGGCACACCTGACGACAGCAATGTGGAAAGAATTCGTGAGAACCGCGCGACCGCGACCTTTCGCAATATGCTTCCGAATATAGGCGTTTTGAGAAGAAGGCTGTCGATCTGCCAACGGCCTTTCTCAGTCTTGTAGTAATAGCGGATACCGATGCTGGCCCCGATGATAGAAATAAGAAGCGCCAGTCCGCCCCAGCCTGCCAGAAAACCGCTGATGCCCATTACGATCCGGGTAGGGAGCGGAAGCTGCTCACCCGGTCCAAGCAAACCGATAAAGATCTGCTCAAATTGCGGTATGACGACGATCATGATCACTGCGATCGCAGCAATGGCGACGAGGATGACCGCTGCCGGATAGATCGAGGCTGAAACGATGCTTCGCTTCAACTTCACGACCTTTTCAATAAGTGTAGCGAGCCGTTGGAGGATCAGATCCAGCACACCGCCGGTTTCGCCCGCTTCCACCATGTGGGTGTAAAGCGAATCGAAAACCTTCGGATGGCGTTCGAGGGCGGCGTAGAGTGTCGCACCCTCCTCAACGTTCTGCCGCACCTGGCGAAGCACGTCCTTGAAGAAAGCGTTGTTCTGCTGCTCAGCGAGGATGTCGAGACACTGTACGAGCGGAAGTCCGGCGTCGATCATCACGGAAAACTGCCGTGTGAACACAGCAAGCTCTTTCGCGCCTACTTTCTTTCTTCGGCCAAGCTTCGGGATCGAGACGACGCGGCCTTTTTCCGATGCCTGCGTAAGTACTATTTGCTCGCGCCGCAATAGCGCACGCAGCTCGTTCTGATTGGCGGCTTCTCGTTCGCCGTCGACCATCTCGTTCAGTCTGTTTCGTCCTTTGAAAGCGTAGGTTGGCATATCGTTTCTCTTGGCTCCTTTCTAATTCTGCTATCTTGCTGGCGGCCGTTGGCCGACGGGCCGGCCTTGCGCATAGGGGCTTCCACCAGCGGGCGGCACCACAGGCTTGCCCTGACCGGCATACGACGTATTGAGTCCGGATCCGCGCTCGATAAGCTCCTTGAGCTCATCAGCGTTCGAGGTCCGCTGCATCGCAACGTCCAGAGAGATCTGCTTCTTGTGATACAGCGTCGCGAGAGCCTGATTGAAAGTCTGCATCCCGAACTTGTCCTGACCGGTCTGCATCATTGAATAGATCTGATGGATCTTGTCTTCGCGGATCAAGTTACGGATGGCGGCATTCGGAATGAGTATTTCGAGCGCCATTACACGCCCGTCGCCTGCGGCTTTCGGAAGCAGGGCTTGACACATGATCCCTTCGAGCACAAGCGAAAGCTGAGTACGGACCTGGGCTTGCTGTGCCGACGGGAAAACGTCGATAATACGGTTGATGGTCGAATACGCCGAGTTCGTGTGGAGTGTTGCGAACGTAAGGTGGCCGGTTTCAGCGATTCTCAGGGCCATTTCGATCGTCTCAAGGTCACGCATTTCGCCGACGAGCACAACGTCGGGGTCCTGGCGAAGTGCGGTTCGAAGTGCTGCGGCAAAAGAATGTGTGTCCGCCGCTACCTCGCGCTGATTGACCACACAGTTCTTATGGTTGTGAAGAAATTCGATCGGGTCCTCGATCGTCAGAATATGTTCATGCCTGTCAACATTGATCTTGTCGACCATCGATGCAAGCGTCGTCGATTTACCTGAGCCGGTCGGGCCGGTAACGAGTATCAGGCCGCGTGGCTTGTTGCACATGTCCGAGACGATGGGCGGCAGCCCGAGTGCTTCGAATGTTTTGATCTCGTAAGGGATCGCACGAAAAACTGCACCGACCGCGCCTTTCTGGTTGAACAGGTTGGCACGGAAACGCGACATTCCCTTCAGACCAAACGAGAAGTCGAGTTCCAAGTTCTCTTCGAACCGGTGCTTCTGAGCATCGGTCAGCACGGAATACGCGAGCCGCTTGGTGTCGGCCGGCGTCATCGGTCCGTAGCCGGTCAGAGCGGAAAGGTGCCCGTGGACGCGGATCTGCGGGGCCGAGTTTGTCGTCAGGTGCAGGTCGGAGCCGCCGGCCTCGGTCATCTTTCTGAGAAGCTCGGGCAG
>DATFEW010000406.1:0-11274 GCA_035250805.1 Pyrinomonadaceae bacterium | reverse complement strand
GAGCTTTGAATCCATAAACTGCTGAAACTCGGCCTCTCTGCTTTTCGCGGTCGGGCTCGCGGTCCAGAATGATTTTATCCGGGCCTCCGAAATAAAGCTGAAGGGGGGCATTGGACCTTTATTCTTATTGAGCTCCTTGTCATAGTTGACCGCCGTTGTTTCAGCGCGGATGTTCTCAAGCTCCCGGCGATTTATCGGGTCGTCGGCGAAACCGTCCTTATGCGCCTGGGTGGCAAAGGCAAGAAGCTGCTTGATGCTTTCAAGCTGCTCCTTTTTCATTTCCGGGTCTTCAGTGAACCGTTTCAAGGCGGCTGGATTACTCTTCGCTACGTCTTGAAGGAGCAGCTCCATCTCAGCTTTGCTGATGCTGCGGAAGTTGGTGGATACCTGAGCGTTAGCGACCGAGACTGCGACAGCGAGCACCAGCGATGCAGCAATAGGAACCGGCGTTTTGTTCTTCATAAGCTCTTGAGTTAATTCTTCAAAATACTTGCATCGTCAACATCGACGGACAGGCGATTGCGGAAAAGCGCGATGATGATGCCGAGTCCGACCGCGGCCTCAGCAGCGGCGACGCTCATTACCATGAAAACAAAAAGCTGCCCGGTTGCGTCGGCGTAATAACGTGAGAACGCAATGAAAGTGAGATTCACGCCGTTCAACATCAGCTCGATGCACATAAAGATGCCGATCGCGTTTCGTTTATACACAACGCCGACCGCACCGATCGTAAACAAAATGCCGGACAGGGCCAGGTAATGTGCTAATGAAGTCTCCATAACACCAGTTGTCAGTGTTCAGTGGTCAGGGGCCAGTTTTTCGCTGAACATTCCGTTTGCTCACCGCTAAAACGCAATTCGATAATCGTCCTTTTCCTCCTTCTCATGCCGAAGTTCCAGCTCTTCCTCAACGACGAGTTCGAGCTGTGGCTGATTTAGTTTTCTAACAAGAACAACAGCGCCGACGATCGCCATCAGCAGCATCACGCCTACGATCTCGACCGGGAGTAAATATTCCGTGTACATCGCACGGCCGATGCTCAGTGTATTTCCAACGGTCTGCTCCGTGTTTATCTCTTCCTGTGGCGTACGCATCACCGCGTAAAAGATGAAAAGCGTTTGTGCCAGCAAAGCAAGTCCGAGACCACCGGCTACGGCGTACAGATAGCGGAGGCGCGTGAGCGGCTTGTCGTCATCCAGGTTCAAAAGAAGGATCACGAACACGACGAGGACCATGATCGCACCGGCGTAGATCAATACCTGCACGGCGGCAATAAACGGTGCCGCAAGCGTGAAGTAAATACAAGAAAGCGATAGGAACACGCCGACGAGCGAGATCGCGCTATAGAGCGGGTTGCGATGGATAACAAGTGAAATGGCGCACGCGATCGCAAAGCCCGCTAAAAGATAAAAAATGATGGTCGAAGCCATACTCGTTTTGGAGTTCCACCTTTAGGTGGCCATCGTCGCGAAGATGCCAACTAAAGCTGGAACTCCGAACTCAACTATTCAAAAAGTACACGATCAAGATCGTCAGGATCACATTTGCCAGCGCCAAAGGAAGTAAGAACTTCCAGCCGAAATTCATTAATTGATCAAATCGAAACCGCGGCAGCGTCCCTCGGATCCAGATATACAAAAACAAGAACAAGAATATCTTGCCAAGAAACGTCACGTGGCTAGCGATCGCGTACGGGATCGAGCCAACCTCGAAAAGGTAGCTCAGGCCTGGCAAGTACCATCCGCCGAGGAAAAGCACCGTGACCATGACCGAAACGGTGAACATATTGACATACTCGGCCATGAAAAAAAGCGCGAATTTCAAGGCAGAGTATTCCGTGTGAAATCCGGCAACAAGTTCGGTTTCCGCTTCCGGGAGATCGAAGGGCACGCGGTTCGTTTCCGCGAACGCTGCGATCAGGAACACAACAAACCCGATGAACTGCGGGATAATGAACCACCTGAACGGGGAACTTGCCTGGGCGTTGATGATCCCATTCAGGTCAAGAGTTCCCGACAGCATCACAACACCGATGACCGACGCGCCCATCGCAAGCTCGTATGAGATCATCTGGGCCGACGAACGCAACCCGCCCATCAGCGAATATTTGCTGTTTGACGACCAACCGGCGAGTGCAATTCCATACACGCCCACGGACGTAATCCCTAAAACAAACAACACGCCCACATCTATCTGCGCGATCGTAAGCGGAAGCTGAGTGATCCCCTCACCGAGACCGTAGGGCAGAAAAGTCCAATCGATGGTCGTGATCGGCGGGCCGAACGGATACAGAACGATGGGCATCAAGGCACACGTTAACGCGACGAGTGGTGCGAGAAAATAAACGAATTTCGTCGATTTGTCGGGTACAAGATCTTCTTTGAAAATGAACTTCAGAAGATCCGCGAACGGCTGCAGCACGCCCCATGGGCCGACGCGGTTCGGACCGATTCGTCCCTGTATCCAGCCAAGGACCTTGCGCTCGGCCAGCACCGTATACGCCACCATGATTAGCACGCCCTGAAACGCGAGCAGTATAGCGCCGGTGTACACGACGAACGGGAATGCGGTTTTTACGACAGATTCCATTCGAAAAATTTATCTTCCGCCCGGATTCGCCCGGTCGGCCGCGGTCACGGCCATCGCCTCGTCATCCTTCTTTGGTGTTCCGTCCAATTCGAATTGAGCAAGCGGCGCAACCAGTAGATTCTCAGGTTTTGGATTGCCATTTGCCAACAGGTGAAACTGCGGTGTTTTGCTCGTCATTGTCGTAAGGCGATGGAGCCTGTGCCCGACCTGCGGCATCTGGTAATTCTTTTCACCGCCGTTTAACGACTCGAGCGACCGCCTAAGGTTCTCGACATTCGCGGAAACATCATTCTGCACGATCGGATGCTTTACTTGCACCGGTTTCGATTCATCCTTGAGCATCGGATATCGAAGGCCTGAATACGCCGGGATCGAATCTGCGATCGACCGGAATATCGCTGATGCCGACATCTCCCCGAGATCGGCGCCCATCGCCTTTGCGACAAGGGCGGTTATCATCCAGTCCGGCTTCGAACGGTGAACCGGCTCTATGGCCTTTCGCACACGCTGGACGTTCCCGGCGTTGTTTGTGAATGTGCCGTCAACCTCGGCAAAGCTCGCGGCGGGGAGGACAACGTCGGCATGGTCGGTCGTTTCCGTTTCAAAAAGTTCCTGAACGACAACGAATTCCTTGCCGTTCAAAACGGTCGCATCCTGGAGGCTCCCGGCGATCAACAATGCATTCGAACTATTTACAACTACGTTAACGCTCTTGGCGCCGGGGAGCATGTCGAGAGCACCGACCGAATTGTTGTAAGGAGCAAGTGGATGCACGAGCACGCGCCGTCCATCACCTAACAGGCTCGCAGCATTTGCGGCAAGAACTGCCTGCGCGTCAGATGAAAGCTCAGCTCCGACCATGATAATGACATCGCCTTGCGTTTCAAAAATGGCCTTGCGGACGGCATCGATATCTTTTGCATCAATTCCCATTGCTGTCGAAGCATCGGCATCAAAGGACGGATCTCCAGCCGCCAGGGCAAACGCGTCGATGGAACCGCGATTAACGTGTACGAACTGGGAGGCGCGTGTAGTTAGCCTGATCGGCGTCTCGTTCACGACGATCAATTTGGCCCCGCCGTTTCGGACCGCCTGGCGAATTTGTTTAGCTGTGTAAGTTTGCTCTTCGTCGGGCTCGCCGCCGATGACAACGATAGTGCTCGCGTATCGAATATCGTTATGGGAGCAAAGCGGCACGCTGAGATTTGCGAAGAACGCGGACATGTCGTACTTATCAGCGACCGCAACCTTATCCGTCTGGAGCACCTCCGTGACGAACTCGCCGATCGTAAAAAGCGACTCGTTTGTCAACCTCGGGCTGGCGATAACGCCGACCGATCCTTTGTGTTCGCCAAATTTATCCGCAACCAGTTTTACTGCGTCGTCCCAGGTTGCCGGCATGAGCTTACCGCCTTTTGAATAACGAATAAGCGGCGTCTTGATGCGATCGGGATGATTGATGAATTCGTGCGCAAAGCGGGCCTTGACGTCCAGGAACTCGCCGTTCAGGCCGTTCACATATCGGTCACGGGCCACAATGCGATGCACCTCGCCGCCCCGTGAACCGATGCTGAGCTGCATTCCGTCCGACGAATAACCATCGGTCGTGATCGTTTGATCAAGCTCCCACGGACGTGTCGCATGCCGGTAGACACCGTCAAGCAGGGTTCCCGTCGGACAAACTTCGATACAGTTGCCGCACTGGGAGCAATTCAGCCAGCCACCGTAGGTTCCAATGACCGTGCTTGAACCGCGGTTTCCGGCTTCGATCGCGTCCTCACCCATCCATTCACTGCACACGCGTGTGCAGCGTTTGCAAAGGATGCATCGTTGTGGGTCGTTTGCGACGATCGGCGACAGGTACTTTTCGGGAGCCTTATTCTTTTCCTCGCGAAAGCGTTCTTCGACATCGCCCCAATCAAAGATCACTTCCTGAAGCTCGCACTCACCGCCGCGGTCGCAGACGGGGCAATCGAGCGGATGATTGACGAGCAGAAACTCGCCCATCGAACGCTGCGCCTTTTCGATCTCCGGGCTCTCCGTCGTAACGACCATGCCGTCAGTGCATTTGATCGTGCACGAGGTTTGCAGCTTGGGCATCTTATCAATGCGTACCAAACACATTCGACAAGACGCTTGCGGTTCGAGGTCCTTGTAATAGCAGAACGACGGGATGTTGTACGCATTGTCGCGGCACACGTCGATCAGGACCGCGCCTTTTTCGGTCTCGAACTCCTTGCCGTTGATCGTGACTTTAATTGGTTCTGACGCCATCTATTACTTTTCTTTCTTGGTTTCTGTTTCAGCGGGCGGTGTGTGTTTTGGTTTCGATTTCAAACGCGTTTTGCCGTAGCTGCCCGCGAAGATCTTTCCGCGTCTCGTTCTCTTATCGCCTTTTCCCATCTATATTTTCTCCGTTAATTGTTTGCGTGCGCACCGTTCGAACCCGCGCCGTTTACGATCCATTCTTTAAAATCCTCGGGAAACTGTTTGATCGCGCTTTGGATCGGCCATGCGGCCGCATCGCCGAGTGGACAGAAGGACTTGCCCTCGATGTTATCGCACAGGTCGAGCATTAATTGAACGTCCTCGGGACGGCCGCCACCGGAGGTAATACGATCAAATATCTTTACGAGCCAATCAGTTCCTTCGCGGCATGGCGTGCACCAACCGCACGATTCGTGCTTGTAAAACTCGGTGAGATTTTTCGTTGTATCCACAACGTCGACCGTCTCATCCATGACCATCATGCCGCCCGTCCCGAGCATCGACCCGGCCGCGACGAGGCCTTCGTAATCGAGTGTCACGTTCTTTCCAAGGATCTGTCCGGCGTTCATAATGTAAACGCTAGACCCGCCAGGAATCACGGCCTTGAGCTTCTTATCGTCACGAAGCATGCCGCCACAATCCTCAAAAATGAACTTTTCCATGTCGGCATAGCCCATCGGGAGCTCGTAAACGCCGGGCCGTTTCACGTGGCCGCTGATCGACCAAAGCTTTGTGCCGCCGCTTTTTTCCGTTCCCAAGTTTCGCCAGGCGTCCCCGCCCATTTCAATGATCTGCGGAACGGATGTAAATGTTTCGACATTGTTCACAACTGTCGGGCATGCATAGAGGCCCTCGACGGCGGGGAACGGAGGCTTCAGTCGCGGATGGCCGCGGAAGCCCTCCAGTGAGGACAGTAATGCAGTTTCTTCACCGCAAATGTATGCGCCCGCACCGGTATGTGTATGAATGTCATGATCGAAGCCCGAACCGAGAATGTTCTTGCCGAGTAAGGCGGCCTCGCGGCATTCGGCAAGGGCAACATCCATTATGTCGATCAAGTATTTATATTCACCGCGCGTATAGATGTACCCGGTGTTTGACCCAAGCGCGTATGCCGCGATGATCATTCCTTCGATCATCGAATGCGGGTCGTACTGCATCAGGTAGCGGTCTTTGAAGCTGCCCGGCTCGCTTTCGTCCGCGTTGCAGACCACGTACTTCGGTTTTGGCGAGTCTTTCGGCACGAACGACCACTACATTCCGGTCGGGAATCCCGCCCCGCCGCGTCCGCGCAAGGCACTCTTTTTTACTTCCTCGATAATATCGGCCGGAGCCATCTTCAGCGCCTTCTCCAAACTCTCGTAGCCGCCGGATTTTTGATACACGCCAAGCCTATGGCCATCTTTAATGCCAACTCGCTTTAGTTGTAACGGCTCACAGCCGATGGCCTTGATTTCCATATTGGAACGCGGACGCCCTCGTCCGCAGACGCCGCTTGCGGCGTAATGTCTTTCGTCCTTCGGACTCATTGCGGACGGGGGCGTCCGCGTTCCCGCGAACTAATCCAGCGAACTCAAGATCTGATCCGCTTTTTCCTTCGTCAGGTCCTCGTAATAATCGAACCCGATCTGCATCATCGGCGCGGTGCCGCAGCTTCCGAGGCACTCGACACGCGTGACCGTGAACTTACCGTCCTCGGTCGTCTCGCCCGGATGAATGCCGAGCTTGCTGCAAATATGTTCGGTGATCTCCGGCTCGCCCATTATCCTGCACGACAGCGTTTTGCAGACCTGTATGTGATGGCGGCCGACCGGGCGCATGTTCAGCATCGAATAGAACGTCGCTGTTTCCCAAACGTCGGTTACTTCAAGTTCGAGAAACTTAGCAAGAAAATTAACGCCTGGGTTATCGATCCAGCCGCGTTCACGCTGCACCAGCATTAGCAGTGGTATCAATGCCGAGCGGCTCCGCTCAGGCGGATACTTCGCAACGTGGGACCTCATCTCCTCGAGGATCTCGGGCGAAAACTCCGCGATTTCGTCGGTGTAGAGGATCTTGTCGGTATAACTTGTCGGTGTTGCTGCTGCCATTGCCTAAGTGGACAGTTTTTCCTCCAACTGAAACACGCGAACTTCCAGCTCATCGATACGATCACGTGCTTCAAAGAAACTATCAGCACGCTGATTCAGTTCATCCAATTCGATACGAATTTGTTTTACTTCGGACTCGATGCGTTCGATCTTGGTCTCCATCAGATCTAATTTCGCTTCAAGAACCGTCAATCGTTTATCGATCTCGATAACCTTTGAGGCAACTTCCCGCGTTTGGCCGTTTATTATCCGGAACTGTTCGTCAACCAAGTCGAAGCGTTTGTCGTGTTCGATCGATTTAGCGACCAGCTTTTGAAGGCTGTTGATAACTTCCGTTTGGAACCGGTCAGTGTATTCCTCGGGCATCGTTCCTCCTAACGATCTATTTCTCCAAGCACAATATCTAAACTTCCGATTATCGCCACGACGTCGGCGATCATTTCGCCCTCGACCATCGCAGGCAGAGCCGAAAGATTTACAAAACTCGGGCCGCGGAAATGCACGCGATCGGGTTTCGGGCCGCCGTTTGATTTCATATAGACCCCGAGTTCGCCCTTTGACGCCTCGATCGGCATATAAACCTCGCCGGGCGGCACGTTGAACCCTTCGGCGACGATCAGGAAATGATGGATCAATGAATCCATATGCTTTCGCATATCGTCCCGGTCGGGAAGCACCACCTTCGGTGCATCAGCCTTGATCGATCCGGGTTTCAATCTCTCGAGGGCTTGACGGCAGATCTTGTACGACTCGTACATTTCGCGCATACGAACCTTGAAACGCGCCCAGACGTCGCAGTCGGTCTCCACAGGGACCTCAAAATCGTATGTCTCGTAACCTGTGTACGGATTGTCGCGGCGAAGATCGAGATCAACGCCGCTGCCCCGGAGGCACGGGCCAGTCAATCCCCAACTGATCGCCTCGTCGCGCTCCATCACGCCCACACCCTGCGTGCGGCTCTGCCAGATGGTATTTCCCGTCACAAGCGTTTCAAATGTAGTCAGTGCTTCCGGGAAATCATCGAGAAACTGTTTGCAGCGGCGCTCAAAACCAGCAGGCAAGTCCATCATCAGCCCGCCGATCCGGAAGTAGCTCGGGGTCATTCGTCCGCCCGATGCAGCCTCGATCAAATTGAGGATCTTTTCGCGATGGCGGAAGCAATAAAAGAAGACCGACATCGCACCGATATCAAGTGCGTGCGTCCCTAACCAAACAAGGTGCGATGCGATCCGCTGCAGCTCACAAGTAAGTACACGGATAACTTGCGCGCGTTGCGGGATCTCAATCTGGAGCAGCTTCTCAGCCGCCATCACGTACGCGAGATTATTGCCGAGCGGATTCAGGTAATCCATCCGGTCAGTTATGACGATGCCCTGCTGGTATTTTTTGTATTCAAAGAGCTTTTCCATCCCCGTGTGCAGGTAGCCGATGTCGGGGATCGCCTTCACCACAAGCTCGCCATCTAGTCGCAGATCGAGTCTCAGAACGCCGTGCGTTGAGGGATGCTGCGGACCCATCGACAGCGTCATCTGCGATTCGAGGGGTTTGTCCATCACCTCGAACTGGCTGGGAATGTCTCTGAGTGCAGTACTCATATCTTAGTTTGGAGTTCCGCCTTTGGGCGGCTGCCAAAGCAGGAACTCCGAACCTAGTTCATGCTGTACGGTTCATAGCCACGCAGCGGATAATCCTTTCTCAAGGCGTGGCCGTCAAAATCCGACGGCAGCAAGATCCTCCTCAGATCCGGATGTCCATCGAATTTGACGCCTACCAGATCATAGGTCTCACGCTCGTGCCAGTCCGCGGTTCGCCAAACGGACGTCACAGAAGCGACCGTCGGATCGTCCTCTGAGAGCAGGACCTTTAATCTGAGCCGATCGTGATGTGTCGTCGAAAACAGATGGTAGTTGACCTCGAAACGTGGCTCCTCTTCGGGACCGCGATCACCTCCGCAGAGGTCTGCGAGAAGGTCGAAATCTTCTACGTCCCTAAGAAACCGGCACGCGTCGGCGATCGATTCCCGGGCGACAGTGATCGTAACTTCACCCAGCGCATCCTTAACGTCGGTAATCCAGCCACCGTTTTCTTGTCTTAGCTTTTCGACGTAACCGTGGAGCCGTTCGTTCATTTGAAACTTATATACACCGCAGAGACGCCAAGTCACAGAGGTGGAAAGATCGAAACTCTGCGTCTCAGCGTCTCTGCGGTAAAAAAACCATTAAGACGATCGCCGCTTCTCGTGCCGCGAAGGGATCGTATACGGACGCGACGTTGTATGTTGGGCGACCTCGATCTCAGTCTCGCGTTCCAGTGCGGTCCCCTCGGTGACCGGTAACGTGCCCGGCACCCTTGATTCACGCGATTCCGGCTCAAACGTGTCCCGGCGGTCCTTCACCGATTCCTTCATTATCTTTTGCTGAAGCATCATGATCGAGTGAACAAGCATTTCGGGCCGAGGCGGACATCCAGGCACATAAACATCTACCGGCACGATCTTATCCACGCCCTGAACTATCGCGTAGTTATCGAATACGCCGCCCGACGTCGCACAGGCGCCCATCGAAATAACCCATTTCGGCTCGGGCATTTGATCGTATATCCGGCGAAGCACGGGAGCCATTTTTCGTGAAACGCGGCCTGAGACGATCATCACGTCCGCCTGTCTCGGGCTGGCCCGAAATGTTTCAGCGCCAAACCGGGATAGATCGTTTCTGGACGAGACAGTGTTCATCATCTCGATGGCACAACAGGCCAAACCGAATGTCGCTGGCCAGAGACTTGATTTCCGGGCCCAGTTGACCACCGCGTCGAGCTTTACGGTCAGCACGTCCGGCATCGATTCAAATACTGTGTTCTCTAAGCCCATCTATGATTTTAGATTTCGGATTTTGGATTGTCCCATAATCCAACATCCCCCGTAAGTCTAAGCCGCCTTCAAATATTCCGCCTCACGCTTCGCTTTTGCCATTTGCTTGGCCTCGGCACGGGCCTCGGCACGTGCCTGAAGGCCCCATTCAAAGGTGCCTTTTTTCCAGACATATACGTACCCGATCACGAGCGTTGCGAGAAAAACCAGGATCTCTACAAAGGCGATCGTTCCGTAAAATACGCCGCTGCTGACCTGTTCGCCGAGCAGGCTCTTGAACGCCACGGCGAACGGGATGATGAAAAGAACTTCGATGTCGAACAACAGGAATATGACCGCAACAGTGTAGAACTTGATCGAAAAACGGTCGCGCGCTCCGCCGACCGGGTCTTTGCCGCATTCATAGGGCATCAACTTCGTCGCTGTGCGCTTGCGCGGTCCGATAAGCTGCGTAACCAGCAGCTGGCTGGCAGCGAAACCGACCGCGACGAGGAACATCAACGCGATCGGAAGGTAATCCATGGGATCGAAAGTCGACATCGGTATCTCAAACTTGGCAAATCAGTATCGGGTCGGAACACGGGATGTGCCGGACAAAAATGCAATCCGAAACCGATCAGTGCGGCAAATTCAATCGTAAGTTACGCAATCTTTAGTGTCAAGCAATGGAAAACCTTGAAAGTAGGCGGCGAAAGTCGTCGTCCGGCACCGTGAAAAGCCCTGTCCGGAAAGCAATAATTCGTTGACCGAAAAGCGGCGTTCGTGCTAACTTTTTATTGGTGCATTCCACCTGTTTCCTGACTCCCGCTCATCGGACGACCGCCCAAAACTTGTGATCACAGGCTTCAATACTGACGTTGAATACGACGGCATTACCTATCACGTGCAGACAGAAGATAAGGGGCTGGAAACGCCCATCATTCTGACACTCGTGTACGACAGAGGTACGATCCTCGCAAGCAAGCGCCAGGGATATGAGGATCTTTTCGAAGGCGGTTTTGACGAAAAGGCATTGGCGGCGAAACTCAAGCGGCAACATGGACTGATCTGCGCAGCTATCCGAAAAGGCCAGGTCGGAAAACTGATCGAACAAACAAACCGCGAATCACACAAGGCGTCGGGCCCCGGAAAAAAATCGCACCGTAAAGCTGTGGCCGCCTCCGAAGCCATCGACGAGGAGGTTAGCCCGATCCCGAAGCCGGAAACGGTGGAACTTCCTGAACCGTTGCCGGTGGTCGAGGTCGTGAGCGTTATGGAGGAAGAGGTCCTCTTGCCGATCGAAGCTGTCGAGGTCGTCAGCGACATGGCCGGACTCGAGCGGCCCATGCACAATAAACTATGCCTTGAGTTTGTCAACGAAACCTCTTTCAGGGGGGGTGAGCGAAAGGCAGTGACCGTGATGGTTTCCCGCGGGTCGGAAAGGAGGGTCGTCGATAACGCGCAGATCCTGATAAAGGTCAT
>DATFEW010000260.1:0-6188 GCA_035250805.1 Pyrinomonadaceae bacterium | reverse complement strand
CCTCGGACTTCCCTTCTGAATATATCGAATAATTCGGCGCAACCTTTATTCCCGGATCAACGATCACAACGGTCTTAAAACCGTCATTTTTTAGATCGGTGATCATCTTCAAAGGGTCTGGAAAGCGTTGCTTGTCCCAAGTAAAGACCCTGTAGCCATCCATATAATCGATGTCGAGATAAATGACGTCGGCCGGTATCTTTCGTGACCGAAACCCCGCCGCGATCTCACGGACGCGGCTTTCGGGATAGTACGACCATCGCGACTGCTGATTGCCCAAAGCCCACATCGGCGGCTGGGGTGTCGTTCCGGTCAGCTTTGCGTAATCCTGCAGAACCTTTTTCGGACTTCGCTCTTTCCCGCCGGTGAAAACAAAATAATCGAGCTCGCCGCCGTCGGCTCCGAAGCTAAATCGCTCCGGCGATGTCTTGCCCATATCGAACCACGTCCGAAAAGTATTGTTGAAATAAAGGCCGTAGATCCTGCCGTTATAGAGTGCGTAGAAGAATGGGATCGACTGATAGATCGGATCCGTGCCGATCTTGTACGCGAATGTGTCGGTGTTCCAGTTCACGATATACTGGCCGTCACGCGACATCCCAGTGAGAGCCTTCTCGCCAAACCCGTAGTATGTCTCGACCTCGCTCTTCCTTAGTTTCGATGTGCGGATCTCGCCCGTCGTGTTGTCAAAAAGGGTCGGGTGGCGCGGATCGCCCTCGAGCACAACGGCTCCGCTTTCGTCCGTGATGCGTACGGAGTACGGAGTTTTTCCTACTGTTACCGCTGCCCCGTTAAAGTTTTTCAATACGGCTTCGCGCGCGGACTGAGTAAACGTCGCGCTCGGGGTATGACGGTCGCGCGAGTAATCGATCGCATACGAAAAGTCGCGTTCGAATACGCCTGTGGGGGCAATGCGGATGCGAACCACATCGACGTCAAAGAATTCGACCGAAACCTTCGCACGGCTCGTCGTGTCCATCACGATACGATTCGGTTTCGGCCGGGTTACTCGCGTGACATTTCCAATCGGACGCCAGGCGGCCTCGGCCGGAACATGTGAAAGTAACAGCGCGCAAAAAAAAGAGCAGAAGACCACTGCTCTTTTCGTGAAACTAATACTTTTCAAATTGATCACAGAGATCTCACACTTAACCATACTTACAAAGTCTACGGTTTCGGCGGCCGTTGATTTGCCGGTACATTTGCGTAAACCTCATCGTAGGTAGCATATCCATCCTTGATGACCGTGCTTGGCAGATTATCTTTGTCCACGACCTGGACCTCGAGCAAAATGGCCGGGATCTCCTTCTTCAGAGTGTCGTTCATAAACGGCGTCACTCCTGTAAGGGGCTCTTTCTTTGCCAGCTTTATCGCCGCTTCGACTGCTCCGCCGGCAAGAGGGATGATCGGCTTATAGACGGTCATGGTTTGCTTGCCTTCGGCGATACTCTGCAGGGCGCTGATCTGGGCATCCTGGCCCGTAACCAAAACACGTTGGGCGAGACCCTTCTTGAACAGAGCGGCAATGGCGCCGCTTGCCGTTCCGTCATTCGAAGCGACCACGGCCTGAACGTTGCCGTTGTTTTGCGTCAGGGCATTTTCAACGATCTTCATTGCCTCTTCGGCCTTCCAATCGGTGGCGTGCTGATCGGCTACGATCTTTATGTCACCCCTATCTATGGCAGGCTGGAGAACGGCAAGCTGCTCCTTTTTCATTATCAAAGCATTATTGTCGGTCGACGCTCCATAGACCATTACGTAATTTCCCTTCGGGACTTTCTGCAGGGCGTATTCGGCCATCTTTCGGCCGATGACCGGGACCTGGTGTGAAATATAAAGATCGATCTTGTCGGAATTTATGAGACGGTCGTAGCTGATCACTGGAACACCCTTAGCTTTGGCCTTATCGACCATCGCCGCGGCCTGCGTAGCATCGTGCGGGGCGATCACGAGCACGTTGACGCCTTGCGTGAGCATAGTATCAACATCATTTGCCTGCTTGTCCGCCCGCTTGTTCGCGACGGTAACGACGCACTCAACCTGGAGCTTCTTACAGTGGGCCTCGAAGGCTTCCTTATCGCGGACCCACCGCTCCTCCTCAAGCGTCGCCATTGAGAACCCGATCTTTATCGGGCCGCTGGCCTGGTTCGTTCCCGCCTGCGAATTCGTGCCGCCGGGTTGCGGGGCGCGAACACAGGCAGAGATCAAAAATACGATAACACCGAGCAAAAATAGTTTACATTTCATAAATTTATGAACAGCTCCCTGGCTTTTCGAGCAGGATTTTCAGCGAAATATGTCCGGATGTCAACGAAAAGTCGACCAACTTAACACTTAAGTCGACCAACCGAACACTTAAGTCGACCAACTTAACACTTAAGTCGACCAACTTAATACTTAAGTCGATCAACTTAACACTTAAATCGTCCAACCGAACGCGTTAGTTGACTAACTTAACACTTGTTTCGGCCAACTTAACACTTAAGTCGGTCAACTTTTCTCTTAAGTTGGCCTTTTACCGATCATATCAAGCCCGACAGCAGATACTAATATCACACCTTTAATAATGTCCTGAAGATAACTCTCAAGATTTATGGAGCTCATCCCGTTGTCCAGGCTCGCCATTATCAACGCACCGAGACAGGCTCCGAAGACGGTTCCCTGGCCGCCCATCAGGCTTGTCCCGCCGATCACGCAAGCCGCGATCGCGTCGAGTTCCTTCAGTGCTCCGGCATCGACCGTGGCGCTTCCGAGCCGGGCCGTATTGACTACTGCTGCAAGTCCGACAAATGCTCCGAGCAATGCAAATACTTTCAGGATGATCATCCGGTTGTTAATGCCCGAAAGACGGGCCGCCTCGGAGTTTCCGCCGATCGCATAAAGATAGCGCCCGAAAGTTGTATTGTTCGTAATAAAAAAACCGACAAGTGCGACGATCAGGAAGATCAGGACCGGATTCGGGATCCCGGCATAAGAGTTCATTACATAAATGAAGAGCACAATGGCAGCCGCGGGAAGGATCGCCTTTATCAAGGCGGCCCCGATGTTTCCCTCGCCGAGCCCGTATTCCTTTTGGCTTTTCGCCCGTCGAAAGGCCATAAAAAAAACAAAGGCGACGCCGAGCAGGGCAAGGATCCATCCGACTGTCGGATGCAAGTAACTTTGGCCGATATCGATAAATGCCAGGTCGGACACCGGTACGGTCGAGCTGTTTGTAATTCCTTTCACGACGCCGCGCCAGGCGAGAAGCCCCCCAAGCGTGACGATGAAAGCGGGGATACTAAAATAGGCGACCAGGAAACCTTGAAGCAAACCTACAACGATCCCGACCACGATGGCGGCCAGGATCGCTGCGACAGTTCCGTAACCAAGATCTGTCAAAAAGATGGCTGAAACGGCACCTGCCAAGCCCAGCAGTGAACCCACAGAAAGGTCGATCTGCCCGGCAACGATCACCATCAGCATCCCGATGGCAATGATCCCGGTGACCGACGTTTGGGTCATCAGATTGGAAAGATTTTCAGGCGTGACAAAATTGTTGCCGGTCTGCCAGTGAAAGAAAATCCATATCAATACAAGCGCGCCGAGCATTGTGTAAGCCCGAAGGGCCGGCGTCTCGATCTTGAATCCTTTTTTTTCCTCTAGTGTCTCGCTCATCGTATTTGCCTACACCATTACCTTTGATTCGCCCGTTGCCGCGACCATCACCTTTTCAGGCGTAGCTTCCGTTTTCATAAACTCACCGGTCAACTTACCTTCGTGAAGAACCAGGATCCTATCAGCCAGTCCGAGGACCTCTGGCAATTCAGATGAGACCATCACGATTGCTACGCCGCTCGCAGCAAGTTTATTGATCTCGGCATAGATCTCCTGCTTTGCGCCGACGTCGATCCCGCGTGTCGGCTCGTCAAGGAATAGAACCTTAGGTTCCGTTAGCAGCCATTTGCCGAGCACGACCTTCTGCTGGTTGCCGCCCGAAAGCGTACCGGTGATAGTAAGCGGCGAGCCCGCCTTAACACGGAGCGACCGCATCACACGTTGGGTAGCCACTGTCTCACGGGAGCGGTGAGTGAGAAATGCGCCCGAGATCCGCCTCAGTCCTGCGAGCGTCGAGTTGTCGAGGATGGTCTGACCGAGGATAAGGCCAAATCGTTTTCGGTCTTCGGTCACAAAACCGATGCCGTGTTCGATCGCATCGGCCGGCGATGCAACATCGACCTTTTTTCCGTCCACGTACAATTCGCCTGAATGCTGGCCGCGCCACGCTCCGAAGATCGACATCAGGGATTCGCTCCGGCCTGCACCCATCAAGCCTCCGATACCGAGCACCTCTCCTTTCCTAACGCTGAATGAAACATCATCGACGAGCTTCTTACCCGGGACGTCCGGGTCGAACGCGGTAAGGTTTCGCACCTCCAGGGCAATGTCGCCGAGGTCGTGCGTCGTCTTTGGAAAAATATCCCCCACCTCGCGCCCAACCATCAACGAAATAACCTTGTCCTTGTCGAGCGCTAAGGTACTTTCCGTACCGACCGATCGACCGTCCCGTAGAACCGTGATCCGGTCACTCATCGCGAAGACCTCATCCAGTTTGTGCGAGATGTATATCATCCCGACGCCTCGCGATTTCAAGTCCCGCAGAATTGCGAAGAGCGTTTCAACTTCGGATTCCGTAAGTGCCGCGGTCGGCTCATCGAGGACTAGAATTTTTGCTTTGTGCGATAGGGCCTTTGCAATTTCAACAAGCTGCTGCTGGCCGATTCCCAGTCGCCCGACCTGAATTCGGGGATTGAGAGGCAGATTTAATTCTTTAAGGAGTTTGGCGGATCGCGAATAGACCTCGGACCAATTGATCACGCCGAAACGTGACGGCTCCTGACCCAGAAAGATGTTTTCGGCGACAGTCAGTTCCTTGACCAGCGAAAGCTCTTGAAAGATGATCGCGATCCCAGCATCTTCAGCCTGGCGAATATTGTGAAAATGCTTTACTTCTCCGTCGATCAGAATGTCGCCGCCGTAGGTTCCGAAGGGATAAACGCCGGAAAGGACCTTCATAAGCGTCGATTTTCCGGCTCCGTTCTCTCCTACGAGTGCGTGAAATTCACCTTCGTGCAGATCAAACGTCACGCCATCCAGGGCCTTGACTCCCGGAAACTCCTTCTTGATCTCACGCATTTCGAGCAGGGGCATAAAATAAGCGTCCTCAACATAGAGAGTAAACTAAAATGCGTAAGTCCGTGCTGTCCTCTCTAGGGTTGAATATCAAGTCCGGCACGTTTCATCCCGCGACGGATCTCCTCGTTCTGCATAAACCAAAACCAATTCTTCCCCGATCGCAGATTCTCGGCTGCGAGCAAGGTGATCCCGAGATCGATCCCGATCACATCTCCGTTCACCCAACCGTTGTGCGGGTTAAATGCATCGACAAAACCGTACCGTACGTATATCTTGTCACCGTAATCGTCCTTCATCTTTTTCAGCGCGGCCAGGGTTATATCCGGCGTGAACATTAGCGAACCGGCAGCCGCGCACGGAACTACACTGCCGTCAGTGCGATCGTGGCGCGGCGGTGCACCCCACGCGACATAGCCTCGTTGACTGTCAGACGACGTCAAGCCCCACTTATCTGGGCCGTATTTCGGAAACTCGCGGCTCAGCACTTCGATAAAGAACTTTCGGTGCGCAAGCGTAGCGTCGATCGAATTCTCAAAGTAGTTGACAAACGGCGGACGGCGTTCGCGGCGGCTGCGGAAATCGACAAATGCATGCGAAAACTGGTGAATAAAAAGAGGCGAAACCGCGGCGAGATACCGGTGACCTCCATACTCCTGCCAAACGCGTTCCCAGGCCCACCAGGAATTCGCCGGTATAGGATGTGTCGGCGAACCGATCGCGAGCAGATAAAGCATTGTATCCTCGCTATATCGCGACCAATAATTGTTCAGATGCCCGGTCTCCGGACGAAACCCGTGGTTGAGCAGAAAAGGATCGTTGGCCTGCATCCACTTAAAATCGACGCGGCGGTATATTTTGTCCGCCAATTCACCTATCTGCTTATCGTCGGAGAAGCATTGTTTGGCAGTCAGAATACCGCCGAGCAGGAGCGCGGTGTCGATCGACGATATCTCGCTATTCCAGCGGCGTTCGCCGGTTTCATAATCGACAAAGTGATAGAACCATCCGTTGTT